>JBFGHF010000250.1:0-6237 GCA_041578355.1 Acidobacteriota bacterium | reverse complement strand
TGGCGCTGATCGACGCTCTTGAGAAGTTCGATGGCCGCCCGCATTCGCTCGCGAATGAAGCTCTTGGTGTCCTTGGAGACGCCGGCCTTGCGAAGCAGGTTGCGGTACACGCTGTTGAGCCGCAACTTGGGCATGCCGTCGTCGGCCACCGCCACTTCGAATCCCTCTTCACCTTTGACAATGTAAACGTCGGGTTGGATGTAGATCGGTTCCTTCTGGCTGTACTTCTCGCCCGGCTTGGGATCGAAGCGGCGAATCACCTCCAAAGCCTCGGAGATGTCCTCCAACGTGCAGCCCAATTCCCGCGTGATCTCTTTGTAGCGCTTGGTCTGGAGGGCGGGCAGGCATCGATCCACCAAGCGCTCGGCGAGGCTTCCCTCCTGTCCGGCGGCTCGGATCTGAAAAAGCAGGCATTCGCGGAGATCGGTGCTCGCCACGCCCGGCGGGTCGAATTCCCGGACCACGTCGCGCGCCTCTTCCACGCTGGCGAGAGGGACTTCGAGGGTGTCGGCGATCTCCTCCAGGGAAAGCTCGAGATAGCCTTCCTGATCGATGTTGCCGATGATGAAGTAGGCGATTTCCCGAATCTGCGGATCGAGGGCCGTGAGATTCAGTTGCCAGTTCAAGTGGTCGGCCAACGTAGAACTGCTGGCCAAAAACGTCTCGAAGGTGGGGCGGTCGCTGTTGTGCTCGTACTCCGAATTGCGCTGGCCGGGAGAAAGGTACTCGCCGAAGAAGTACTCGTAATCGAACTCCTCGCGGCCGATTTCCAGGGGATCATCCTCCCCCTCCGACTTCTCTTCCGCTTCCGCCTCCACCCTCTCTTGGGTCTCCTCCAAAACCGGGTTCTCGGACAGCTCTTGCTGAAGGAGTTCGGAGAGTTCCAGCCGATTGAGGGTCAGCAGCTCGATCTTCTGCAGCAGGGCAGGCGTCATCGCCAGACGCTGGGTCAGCTTGACGTTGAGGCTGGTTCGAAGTTGCTGTCGTCTCACGTTGCCAACCGGCGGTATTGAAAGAATTAAGGTGATTGACGATTCTCAATACAGCCGAAAATGCTCACCCAAATAGACCTTGCGCACTTCCAAATCCGAGGACAGCCGATCCGGAGTACCGGTTCGGAAGATCCTCCCTTCTTTGATGATATATGCGCGATCTGTGATTTTCAAAGTCTCCCGTACGTTGTGGTCGGTGATGAGAACACCGATCGTCTTGGACTTCAGGCGCACCACGATTCGCTGAATGTCCTGCACCGCGAGCGGATCGATTCCGGCGAACGGCTCGTCCAGAAGTATGAACGAGGGCCGAATCACCAAGGAGCGCGCGATTTCCAGCCGACGGCGTTCGCCGCCCGACAAGGTATAAGCCGGCGCCTTTCGCAATGCCGCCAAACCGAACTCGTCGAGGAGTTCGCTGACTAACTGATCGGCACGTCCGGGATTGGTCTCCAGGGTTTCGGTGATGGCGTAGAGATTGTCCTCCACCGACAACTTCCTGAACACCGAGGGTTCTTGAGGCAGATAGCTGATGCCCCGGCGCGCCCGCTGATACATGGGCATCTCGGTGATTTCTTCGCCGTTTAGAATGACTCGTCCCCCATCGGGCCGGATAAGTCCCACGATGGCGTAGAAGGTGGTTGTTTTTCCCGCGCCGTTGGGTCCCAGCAGCCCGACCACCTCGCCCGCCGCGATCTCCAGGCTGACGTCGTTGACCACTTTGCGGCCGCGATACGATTTATCGAGGTTCCGGGCTTCCAACTGGCTTCGAACCCGGCGCAGAGTCATGGCTTTTTGGGTCCCTCGATCAAAAGGCGATCCTGGCCGACGTAGAATGTCAATTCACTTCCCGTCGCCCTGCTTCCCTCTTCGTCCCGGACGCGGGCCGGACGCTGCTCGCTTCCGGTGACGCGAACTCGATCTTCGTCGGGGTAGTAGAAGACCTCTTCACCGCTCGCTTTGCGCAAGGGCTCCTCGAGTTCGACGCCTCCCCAAGCGTGCAGATGGGCGAGAGCGCCGGACTCTCCGGGGACGAAGACCCAGTCCAGCCAAGGCGCCCAAAGTTGGAGCTGGTCGCTTTTCGCTTCGACGTTTTCCTGGAAACGGATGTGTTCCCCTCCGGCGAAGATCTCAACCCTCTGCGAGCGAATTCGATACTCGGTCGCCCCTGTCTTGGCTTGCTGCGTGAAGCGGCTTTCGACCTCGCCTTCGGCCACCATGGATTGATCTTGTTGGCGCAGGCGCAGCCGACTGGCGGAGATGACGCTGGCCTGCTGCTCCAACTGGGGACTCTCGGAGTATTCGACCCAGCCGGTCTGCGGCAAGGCTTGCATCCGCCCCGCTCGAATCAACATGGGCGGCTCGGAACCCACCCGCGTGCGGACCTCCCCGCGCGCCTCGATGTCCCCGCTCTGCCGCGCCACCACGATCTCTCGGGCGGAGGTTTGCGAGTCGGGCGCCTGCGAGCGGGCGGTCTGGCGGAGACGAGGATTGCCCGAAAAGAGAATCGTGCCCGCAGCCGGCTCGTAGAGCGCTTCACGGGAACGCAGATCGATGCCGAACTCGGCGCCGGACTGACGGAGCCGAACCGATCGGGAGGCATTCAATCGATGGAGCTTGCCCATCTGGTAGCGGGCCAGCATGCGCCCGGACTCGATTCGGGGACGCCCTTGCGCATCCCGAAATTCCGCCTCGACCATGGGCCCGGCATCGAAGCTTTCGATCCGCCCTTCGCGATAGCGAGCGGAAACGGTGGGGGCCCGGAGCCAGAAGGAGTCCGACTGCTGGGTGCTCTCCAGGTAACAGTCTCCCTGAGCCACCAGTCTCTCGACGAGGCCCTCCCCGAAAAAGACCTCCGCCATTTCCTGGGCGCGCAGTCGCCAGGTGGAGCCTTCGCCGACCCGCGCCGCTTCCACATTGCCCGCGGCACGCGTCCGCAGCGGCTCCTGGCCGGACCCGAACTCGATCGTCAATTCGTCGGCCCGCAGCTCGCCGCGGCTCGACTCGAACACCCGGGTCAAAGTGGCGCCGCCTTTCATGTTGAGCCACTCGAGCCATCCGGCGTCCCCGAAACGGCCTTCCGCGTTGGAGGCCAGGGCCTCGCCCTGACCCAGGCGCGGCGAGCGGAAAACCACTTCGTCGTCGGCCTCGAAACTGGAGAGGTTGAGAGAGCCCTGAGAGTAGTTGCCGACAGCCGGCCGGGCCCGGATGGTGCGGGCTTCCAGCGATTGCGGAGAGGCGCCCGATTCGGAGTAGCGGGCGGGCTGCCATTGGTCCCCGTTCAGTCTTCTTCCCCACACATGGAAGGTCTCCAGGCCGCTGCCCGCCGGGCCGAAGCGCAGGCTGATCCGGTGTCCCGAAAAAGTCTGATTGCCGGTCTCCAAACGGGCGTCCTGGCGGGCCTCAATCCATTCCAACACTTGATCGGATGTCAGCGAAAACTCGGTCTCGACGGCCCTCAAGGAGTAGTTCGATCCCTCTATCCAGCTCTCTTCGAGGAGGATCAACCGGCCGCTACGGAGGTCGTAAAAGGCTCCGGCCGCTTCCCCCTCCACCGGCTCCGAGGCCCTGCTGGTGGAAAACCGGAAAGGACCTCCCGCCTCCAAAGTCCTCTCCTCGATTCGATAGATCATCGACCCTCCCTCGCCTTGCGCGATTCCCCGGCGAAACCGAAAGCGCTGATCGATGGAGAGCCGCTGGCGACCCAGCTCGGCGGTGAGTTGGTTGGACTCGATTTCGGTGCCGTCGACGAGCCGCACCCGCACCTCGCCGGAAAACTCGATCCGGCTTCCCTCCTTGTCGTAAACGGCGTTGCGCCCGCTGACTCTGTCGCTGGGCCGACCGTCCTCGCCGTAGAGCGTCACCTCGACCTCGTCGAAGTGTTCCACTCCTGCCACGCTCAGGCTGTTGCTGCTGGAGAGGACCCGGAAGACAACCCGGCCTTCGCGATACTCCGAATAGTCGAAATCGGTGCTGCGGCGGGAAACATCGGGCGCCAGGGGAGACGCCGTGCTGGGCGCATCGACGGTCTTGCTGCGAGTCGAGAGACTCCACCAGATGGCGGCGAAGGCCAGCAGGGCCAGGAATCCGAATCCGATCTGGATAGTCTTGCGGAAGTACATACCTGGAAGACGCGCCTCAGGGATTTATCAGGTGCAGACTTGCCAAGTGAAACGGGTCGTCGACACCCTCATTCCGCATTCATTTTACCAGACGGCCGCTCCTCCGATTGAGTTGTTTTCGCCGTTTCCGACGCTTGCTCCCTCGGGGCACGGGTAGAGTCCTCGCGATTCGAGGCGCTGCGCAGATCGCGGATCGTCAGCAACAGTTTTTCCAACCCCTGGTAGGAATCCCGCGAGAGCGTGTAGGCGACGTCCAGATCGTCTCCGGCGCTCCAGTCCTCGACACGTTCCCCCTGCCTCCACCAGATGGCGTCCAAGCGCGAGCCGTTGGCCCTCAATTGGAGCTTCAGGTGGTGTTCCTTCAGCCTCCAGGGGCCTCCGACGACTTCCACTCGACGGGAGGCGAAGCGGGGAACGGGATTGCCCATTCCGAAGGGCGCCAGCCTCTCCACCTCTCGGCACAGCCCCAAGGACAGATCTTCCGCATCCAGAAAAGCGTCGATCCTCACGGTGGGGACGAGATCCCGGTCGCTCAGCTCGGAGTCGGCATGCGTCTCCAGGCGGCCAGCCAACTCCGAGAGCAGCCGGGGCGAACATCGGGAAGGCTGGAAGGTGCAACCCACCGCCTGGGTGTGGCCGCCGTAGCTGGCGAAGAGATCGCGGCAGCTGTCGAGTGCCTCCAGCAGATGGAAGCCGGGGATGCTGCGCCCCGACCCCTGACAGATGTCCTTTCCCAGCGAGACCACCAACACGGGCCGATGGAGCCGTTCCACCAGTCGAGAGGCCACGATGCCGATCACTCCGCGATGCCAGCCCTCTCCCGCGACCACCACGAACTTCTTCCGGAAGGCCCGGGGATCCTGGACGATTCGCTCCTCGATCTCGGCGAGAATCGCGCTCTCCGTGTCGCGCCGGAGCTGATTCTGATCGTTCATCTGGCGCACGATCCGCTCGGCCCGCGAATTGTCGTGGAGCGAGAAGAGGTCGACGACTTCCCGTCCGCCGCCCATGCGGGTGACGGCGTTGATCCGCGGCGCGACTTTGAAACCCACATCGAAATTGTCGACCCGCTCGCCCACGCCCGACCCCTCCAGCAAGGCCCGCAGCCCTACGTTGTGGGGTTGAGCCAGCCCTTTGAGTCCGAAACTGGCGATGATCCGGTTCTCGCCCCGCAAGGGCACCAGATCGGCGATGGTTCCGATCGCCACCATCTTGAGAAAATGGTGCACCGTCCGCTCTCGTCCCGCCTCGAGAAACAAAGCGTGGATGAGCTTGAACACCACTCCCACGGCGGCCAGGTTCTTTTCGGGGTAATCGCAACCGGGCTGGCGCGGGTTGAGGATCGAGTAGGCTTCGGGCAAGGATCGGTCGGGAAGGTGATGGTCGGTGACGATCAGGTCGATGCCCAGTTCCCGGGCGGCCTGGCAGACTTCGAAAGCCCGGATCCCGCTGTCGGCCGTGATCACGACCCCAAATCCTTGCCGGGCGGCGCGGCGGATCACCTCGGTCTTGAGCCCGTAACCCTCTTCCAGTCGTCGGGGCAGGTAGTAGTCCACCTCCGCTCCCAGCATTTCCAGGGCCCTTTTGAGGATCACGGTCGAGGTGATTCCGTCGACGTCGTAGTCGCCGTAGATGAGAATCTTCTCCGCCCTCTGGCGGGCCAGCAAGATCCGACGCACCGTGCGGTCCATGCCTTTCATGAGACGCGGTGGATGCAGGTCCTGCAGGCTCGGATTGAGGAAAGAGTGTCCCGCTTGGGGATCCTCCACCCCTCTTTGGATGAGCAGCCGGGCCAGCAAAGGCGAGACTCCCAGTTCGCGGGCGAGCAGCGCCGCCTTCCCGGGGTCCGTCCTGGCCGTTTCCCAGTGAGCGTCCACACCCGGGAGTCTAACAGCGGGGTGTGGCGTTTTGGAGGGCGGTCGGCGTCGGGTCCGAGCGGTGCCCGCAATGTCAGGGGTTTCTGGCAGAATCAGGCTCAAGTATGAAGTCCGCGGCCTCCACGCTCTCCGGTCGCCCGAGTCAAGTACGATCAGTGAGATAGATCGGTGAAGCGGGCTTGTCGGGTGCCGTTACCACCCGGCAAGCCCTGACCACCACAACCTTGCCGGAGGTTGCCATGGCCG
>JBFGHF010000249.1:0-6282 GCA_041578355.1 Acidobacteriota bacterium | reverse complement strand
GTAGGTTTGTGGGTTTGTAGGTCGTGGCACAAGCATGCTTGCTCGTGATTCCCGTTGGAACTTCCCAAATCAAATCTCGCACTTTCCCCTTCGGGCGTTGGGCACTTCGACCTTCTTGAAGTCCGAAGGGAAGAGCGCCCCAAGTCGAAAGTGAGAGACGCGAGATGAGAAGTTCGAGCCTCGCCATCCTCTGCGACCTCCGCGAACCCCTCCGCGCCCTCTGCGTGAAACCTCATTCCCGCCCGGCCTGAGGCAGGCGCCGACCCGAAGATCGACTATCATCAAGGGACGTGATCGGATTTCCACAAGGCTGGATGCTCCTTGCCCTCGCATCGACAGCTCTGCCGCAAGCGGAAAACTTCCCTGTAGGCCAACCCGTCGAAAAGGTCGTCTGCCAAGCCTCGCCATCGCACAGCTACGCTCTCTACCTCCCCTCCGCCTACACACCCGAGAAGAAGTGGCCCATTCTCTACGCTTTCGATCCCCGCAAGCGGGGCATGATCCCGCTCGAGCTGTTCCGCGAGGGCGCCGAAAAACACGGCTACATCATCGCCTCCTCCAACGACTTCATGAGCGACACTCCCACTTTGGACGACGCGATGGAGGCGATGCGGGGGCTCTGGAACGACACCACGAGCCGCTTTTCGATTGACCCCAAACGCATCTATTCGACCGGTTTTTCGGGCGGTGCGCGCTTCTCCTGACTCTTCGACGATTACACCGAGAGCTTTCCCTTCGCGGGCATCATCGGAGTGGGCGGCGGACTGCCGTCAACCGAAGTCCAACGCTGGATTCAACTGGGCCCGGCCTTCTTCGGCCTGGTGGGCGAGACCGACTTCAACTATTACGACATGCAGAAGCTGGCCTCTCAGCTGGACATCGAGGGGATCCCCAATCGGCTGGTTCCCTTCCCGGGCGGCCACCAATGGCCTCCCGCCGAACTCTGTGCCGAAGCCTTGGACTGGATGCAGCTCCAGGCCATGAGAAACGGGCTACTCCAGGCTGAGAACGGTTTCCTCGAGGGCTATCTTCAAAGGGAGCTGTCAAGGTCGCGGATCGCCGAGGGCGAGGGACGGAGCGCCGACGCCTATCAAACGTTGCTCGATCTGACCCAGGACCTCGCCGGTCTGATCGATCTCTTCAAGGTCCGGGGCGATCTGGAACGCCTAATCTCTTCCAAAGCCGTCCGGGCACAGTTGAAGAAGCGCGAGAGAGAGGCTCGAAAAGCGGACCAGTCCGTCCAGCTGGGCTTCCGGGTACTCGACCGGATTCGACACGCCCGCCGCGACGATCTCCCCCCTCTCCGAGATCTCGTTTTCGAAATGCGCATCCGCCCCCTGCGCAAGAAGGCCGAAGGCAAGGACGTCGAAGAGCGTCTGGCTGCTCAGCGAGTGCTGGAGTCCCTGTTCGTCCAGCTCAGTTTCTACCTGCCGCGCGATTTCAAGCAGGCCGAGGACTACGCGGGCGCTCAGCTTTCCCTGCAATTGGCCGCCGAGATCAAGCCCGAAAGCCCCCTCCTCTGGTACCGCCTCGCCCAAGTCGAATCCCTCTCGGGCTCGACCCAATCGGCGCTCAAATCACTGCAGAAAGCACTCGACTACGGCTTCCCCCGCCCCGAGCTTTTCGCCACCGATCCCGAGTTGGAGGCGGTGCGAAAGCTGCCCGGATTTGAGTCCGTGGCAAGGCCTTCCAGGCCGTGAAGTTGCGGCCAAACGGGCCAGAATCTGGAGCAGGAGGCGGGTTGCCGGAATCGCGGAAATATCCGTGATTCGGCGCCAGCACCCGATTCTGGCAACGCTCAGGCCAGAAGCTTCTCGACGACTTTGCCGCCGACGTCGGTGAGCCGGAAATCCCGGCCCCGGTACTTGTAGGTGAGGCGTTTGTGGTCGATGCCCAGCAGATGGAGGATGGTGGCGTGGATGTCGTTGATATGAAAGGGGTCTTCGACCGCCGAGAAGCCGAAGTCGTCCGTCTCACCGATGGTCCGCCCAGGTTTGGTCCCGCCTCCCGCGAACCACATGGTGAAGGCCTCGATATGGTGATTGCGCCCGATCGTGTCGCGGTGCTCGCCCATCGGCGTCCTGCCGAACTCGCCGCCCCAGATGACCAAAGTCTCATCGAGCAGCCCGCGCTCCTTGAGATCCTGGACCAGCGCGGCGCTGGGGCGATCGACCTCGAGGCAGACTTTATCGAGGTCTTCATCGAGCGTTTCCCCGACGCCCCCGTGATGGTCCCAGTTGGTGTGATAGAGCTGGACGAAGCGAACCCCGCGCTCCACCAGGCGGCGTGCCAACAGGCAGTTGTTGGCGAAGGAGCTTTCGCCGGCAACGGCGCCGTAGCGGTTCAGGGTGGACTTCGACTCGGAAGTAAAATCGATCAGCTCGGGTCCGCTGGTCTGCATCCGGTAGGCCATCTCGTAAGAGGCGATGCGGGTTGCGATCTCGGAATCTCCCTCCTGCTCGAGACGCATCCGATTGAGGTCGACGATGGCGTCGATGGTGGCGGACTGCCGCTTGGAGTCGAAACCCGGAGGAGAGGAAAGATTGAGGATGGGATCGCCCCCACTCCGGAAGGGAACCCCCTGGTGGGCGGTGGGCAGGAAGCCGCTGGCCCAGTTGAGGGCGCCTCCCCGCGGTCCGCGGGGACCCGACTGGAGGACGACGAAACCGGGAAGCTCCTGGGATTCTGAGCCCAAACCGTAGGTCACCCAGGAGCCCATGCTGGGCCTTCCGAAGATGGGCGTCCCGGTGTTCATCATGATCTTGGCCGGGGCATGGTTGAAGTTCTCGGTGTGGATCGACTTGACGAATGCCAGGTCGTCGACGATGCGGGCGGTCTGGGGAAGGCACTCGGAGACCCAGACGCCCGATTCCCCGTGGCGTTGAAACTTCCGCCGGGTGCCGAGCAGCTTGGGCGGCTCCTGGGCGAAGGTATCCATGAAGGCGAAGCGCTTTCCTTCCATCAGCGACCGGGGCAGGGGCTGGCCGCTGTACTGCTGCAGGTACGGTTTGTGCTCGAAGAGCTCGAATTGACTGGGAGCGCCCGCCATAAAGAGGAAGATCACATTCTTGGCGCGAGGCTGGAAATGGGGTCGAGGCAGCTCGGGAGCGGCCGCCGCACGGCTTTCGGCAAAGACACGGTTGCCCAGCAACAACCATCCCAGGGCGGCTTTACCCAGTCCCACGCCGCAATTCTCGAAGAAGTGCCTGCGTGTGGTTTCTCTCAACAGCCGGTCGTGCAGATTCATTGCAAAGCCTCAGCGCCGTGTGACGAACTCGTCGAGATTCAGCAAGACGCGCGACAGCGCGGTCCAGGCAGCCTGCCGTGACAGCCCCGAGCGATCGCGGTTTGTCGCACCGACGACCTCCAGCGCCGCTCCAGGGTCAGAGTCGAACTCATCGACCATCTGCTCGAGAAAGAGAAGAAGCCGCTCCTCTTCCCGAGGCGTGGGAAGCCGCCCCAGGCAGAGCTCGAAGGCGTGGCGAAGCTCCCTCTCGGGAGTTTCCCCTGGTGCCGCCGGGATCCTTGCAGCGAGGGCCCGAGCGAACTCGGTGTGGGCCTGGTCGTTGAGTAGCGTCAGGGCCTGCAGCGGGGTGTTGGAGCGGTTGCGCCGCGTCACGGCCTCCTGAGCATTGGGTGCGTCGAAGAGGACCAATCCGGGATGGGGCGCCGAGCGCCAGAAGTGCGTGTACATGCCGCGGCGATATCGATTCGGGCCCGTCTCGGCTTCCCATTTGCGATCCACCTGGGTTACGCGGCCCGCGCCCTCCGCTTGGGGCGGGAACACGCTGGCCCCTCCGATCGTGGGCGTGAGGAGACCGGAGGCCGCCAAAGCCACGTCTCGGATGATCTCCGCTTCCAACCTGAGCCGGTTCTGGCGGGCCAGGAGCCGGTTGCGGGGATCGAGTTCCTTCAGCTCGGGACGGGCCGCGGAGGATTGGCGATAGGTTGCCGAATCGACGATCAGACGATGCATCGCCTTGAGGCTCCAGTCGCGGGCCACCAACTCCGAGGCCAACCAGTCGAGCAGGGCGGGATGGCTGGGAGGAGTCCCTTGGGTTCCAAAGTCGTTTTCGGTCTCGACGATGCCGAGGCCGAAATAGCGCTGCCAGAGTCGATTCACCGTGACGCGGGCTGTGAGCGGATTTTCCGGGCTCACCAGCCAGCTTGCCAGATCCAGTCGGGTCGGGTACCTCGAAGTCCGCAGCGGCGGCAAAACAGCCGGCGCCCCGGGCTGTACCAGTTCGCCCGGCCGCAGAAAATCCCCCATTCGGTGAATGTAAGTGGAACGCGGAACCAGCCGTTCCTCCAGGACCAGCGTCGCCTCCAGTTGCGGCTCGAGTTTGCGAAGAGCCCGGATGCTTCTGTCGCGAGCTTGGTAGCCGGGGTCGAGCTTGCGCCAGACTCCGCTCAAGACGTCTTGCTGGAGCTTGGTTCTCTTCTCTCTGGGAAGGGCCGCGATCTCGGCCACGGTTGGCTCCAAGCCAGAGGGGTCGAGTTGATCCCCGTACTCCGCCAGTTCCTTTTCCAGCAGTCCGACCTGCTTCCTCAAAGCATCGCGGACGGCGAATTCTTCGGGTCCGCCGAACTCCAGGACAGGCTCCAGAAGGCGCTTTCTAGCCTCCGCGTCGCTGAACTCGCCGCCCACCTCGTCGATGCTGTTGAAAAAAGCGTAGAGCTGGAAGAAGTCTTTTTGCGAAATGGGGTCGAACTTGTGGTCGTGACAGCGGGCGCAGCCGATCGTGAGCCCGAGAAAGGCCTCACCCGTGGTGTTGACTCGATCCACCACGGCTTCCACGCGATACTGCTCGAAGTCGACACCCCCCTCCTGGTTGATCATCGTGTTGCGATAGAAACCGGTTGCGGTCAACGAGTCGTCGCTGCGCTCCGGCAACAAGTCTCCCGCCACCTGTTCGATGACGAATCGGTCGAACGGCAGATCCTTATTGAGGGCCGCAATCACCCAGTCCCGGTACTTCCAGATGGGACGCTCGCCGTCGATCGAGTATCCGTGGGAATCGGCGTAGTGAGCGATGTCGAGCCAGTGACGACCCCAGCGCTCCCCGTAGTGAGGCGAGGCCAGCAGGCGGTCGACGACCCGCTGATAGCTCTCTTCGCTCTCGTCCTCGAGGAAGTCCCGGATTTCGGCCGGCGTGGGAGGCAGGCCGGTCAGGTCCAAGCTCAGGCGACGCAGCAACGTCCGCTTATCAGCCTCGTCCGAGGGACGGATGCCTTGCGCTTCGAGGCGAGCCAGAACAAACCGATCGATCGGATTGCGAACCCACTCGGCCCTCTCCACCTCGGGGGGCTCGGGACGGTTCACGGGTTGGAAGGACCAGTGTTTGGCCCTGGTTTCGAGTGGACGGACCGAGGGTCGGCCCCACTTCGCCCCGTCCGAGATCCACTGCACGAGATCTTCGATCTGGCGACCGCTGAGCCTGCCGCTGGGCGGCATCTTCGGGTTGGCCTCGTAGTGGATCGCCTCCACGAGAAGGCTCTGCTCGGGTCGGCCGGGGACGATCGCCGCTCCCCGAGTGCCTCCCGCCAGAATCGACTCGCGGCTTTCCACCGAAAGTCCGCTGGTCTTGAGGCGATCGTTGTGGCATTCCTGACAGCGCTCGGTGAAAAGAGGGCGGATTCGGTTCTCGAAGAAGGCTTCGGAAGATGCACTCGACACAGGTTGAGCCGAAGCGGCGGGGTAAAAGAAAAACAGCGGGATCACAGCCGCGAGCCCACGATGCCATCGTCCGAGTGTCATTTGGCCACAATAATACTGCCCCGCTGGACTTCCGCGTGCAACTCCGCACCCTCTTTTGTCGACGATCGAATCATCACAGAAGCCTTGCCGCCGGAGGTTTCACGCAGAGAACGCGGAGCTGGAGGCAGAGGCCGCAGAGCGCTCAAGTCTCGATCTCAAATTCCCGACCTCACTGTTTCCCTTCGGGAGGCGCGTCGATAACGCGGTAGCCGAGGGGGGGGCGCGGACGCCTCTCAGGCCAGATCGAGTCGAGATTTGCTCCGTCGAACAATTCCCCGTTCTTCATCACGTAGACGATCGTGTTGCTGTTGCGAATGTCTTCCAGCGGGTTCTTGTCGAGCACGATCAGGTCGGCCAACTTTCCGGGTTCGATCGTCCCCAGGTCTTGCTGCAGTCCCAGTCCCTCCGCGGCCAGCGTCGTAGCCGTCCGCAGGGCGTCGTAGTTGCTCAAGCCACCCATACGCAGCGCCCAGAGTTCCCAATGGGCGCAGATCCCCTGCTGTTCGCCGTGGGCGCCCATGGCG
>JBFGHF010000248.1:0-6287 GCA_041578355.1 Acidobacteriota bacterium | reverse complement strand
CAGGTCGTTGGGGCTGTTGAGCCGCCTCCCCTCGAAGTGGGTTGCGATGGCGGTGAGCGAGCCGTCGGTTTCGGTGCGGCTTACCTGGCGTCGCCCTCCCGGCCCGCCTCCCTCGCAAGCCAGCAGGCGTCCTTGCGAATCGAAAGCCAAGCCGTTGGCCCGCCCGGCGGGATGTCGAAAGACTGCGGGGACGACGCCCACGGCTCCCCCGGCGCCTCCCGGGGTGAAGCGCATGATCCGATCGTTGGCGATGTCGGTGAAATAGACGCTGCCTTCGTGGTAGACGGGTCCTTCGGTGAAGGCCACTTGGGCAACGGACTGGAATTCCGGGGGCGATTCCGATCGAGTCGTTTCCGGCGGAACTTGGGCACACCCGGAGAGGGTGAAGATTGCAATGAGAATCGGTCTTCGCATCTTAGTCCTAACCCGCATCGCCTTGGAGGGCGAGCTGTGAGCGGTCCCGGCAGGGTTCGGGTGGCAGCCGCGACGGAAGCTCAGGCCGAAGCCGGCAGCGCGGAGCCGGAGGCCAAGGAGGCTCCTCAGTGACTTTCCCTCAGCCGGGGTGTTCCGCTCGAGCCGCGCAGGAAATCGAGATCGACGCCCTGGTCGGCCTGCAGCACATGGTCCTGGTAGAGTCGATACCAGCCGCGCTCGGAATGGGGCGGTGGCGGTTGCCATTCGCGGCGCCGGCGCTCCAACTCCCCATCCTCGACATCCAAGTGCAAGCGACGCTTGGCGACATCCAACTCGATACGGTCACCGGCCCGAACCAGTGCCAACGGCCCCCCTACGGCAGCCTCCGGCGAAGTGTGGAGAACCACTGTTCCGTAGGCGGTCCCCGACATGCGGGCATCCGAAATGCGCACCATGTCGGTGACGCCCCGGCGCTGCAGCTTGCCCGGCAGAGCCATGTTGCCGACCTCCGGGAAGCCCGGATAACCTTTGGGCCCGCAGTGCTTGAGCACCAGCACATCCTCGGGCGCCACATCCAGATCGGGATGGTCGATCCGCGCTTTGTAGTCGTCGATGTCCTCGAAGACGACGGCCCGGCCGCGGTGCGACAGCAGTTGGGGCGAGGCGGCGGAAGGTTTGAGGACGGCGCCTCGGGGAGCCAGATTCCCCTTCAACACGGCGATTCCTCCTTGTTCCTTGAAGGGCTTGCGCCGGGGGAAGATCACTTCCGGGTTGAAGCATTCGGCTTGGTCGATGTTTTCCCCCATGGTTTTCCCGTTGACCGTCAGGGCATCCAAATGGAGCATCGGGGACAACTCGCGCATCACGGCCGGCAACCCCCCGGCGTAATAGAAGTCCTCCATCAGAAACCGACCGGAGGGCATCAGGTTGACCAGACAGGGGACCTCGCGTCCCAAGCGGTCCCAGTCTTCGAGACTGACATCCACGCCCACTCGCCCCGCCAACGCCAAGTGGTGAACGACGGCATTCGTGGAGCCGCCGATGGCGCCGTTGACCCGGATGGCATTCTCAAAGGCCGAGCGGGTCAGTATTCGGCTCAGCCGAACATCTTCGGCGGTCAGTTCGACGATGCGGCGACCCGCCAGGTGGGCCAGCGCATAGCGACGGCTATCGACGGCCGGAATGGCGGCGTTGCCGGGCAACGCCACGCCCAAGGCCTCCGCCATGCAGGCCATTGTCGAGGCGGTGCCCATGGTCATGCAATGGCCTGCCGAGCGAGACATGCAGCTCTCGGCGTCGAACATCTCCTCCAAGCTCATCCGACCCTGACAGACGTCTTCGGCGAAGCGCCACACGTCGGTTCCCGAGCCGATATCGCGTCCCCGGAACTTTCCGCTCAACATGGGGCCGCCGGATACGACGATCGCAGGGATATCGCAGCTGGCCGCGCCCATCAGCAGCGCCGGAGTGGTCTTGTCGCAGCCGGTAAGAAGCACGACGCCGTCGATCGGATTGGCGCGGATTGTCTCTTCCACGTCCATCGAAACCAGGTTTCGAAAGAGCATGGTGGTGGGCCGCATGAGAGTTTCTCCCAAGCTCATGACGGGGAATTCCAGGGGAAAGCCGCCCGCCTCCCAGACTCCACGCTTGACGTGTTCGGCGATCTTCCGAAAGTGGTGATTGCAGGGGGTCAGCTCCGACCAGGTATTACAGATTCCGACGACAGGCCGGTCCTCGAAGACATCCTGGGGGAAGCCCTGATTCTTCATCCAGCTGCGGTGGATGAACCCGTCCCGGTCGGCGAGGCCGAACCATTGACGGCTGCGGAGTTCGCGTTTTGCTTTCGGGTTCTTGCTCTTGGGTCGATTCGGCTTGGCCATTTCTTCTCCTGAATGGTTGGGAACTATAGCCAGATGGGGAGACCGGGTCCAGGGGCCAGCGTGGCGCGGCCTTCCAGGCTGCGCTCCGGAAAAGAAGCACAGGCAGGATGCCTGCGCCACCTTGCCACCTCAGGGATCACCGCCTAGCATGAAGCTCGAGATGATTGCCAATCGTAGAGGAGCCCGTCCATGAGACCGAAAACGGCACTTTTGATTCCGCTGGCTTTCTCCGTCCTCTCGCTGTCGAGCTTTGCTCTTCAAAGCCCTCAACCCTGGTGGCCGTCCGAGTGGGGAGCCGACGACGAGCGAGGGGCCATCAACCGGGTCACGCCGGCCAAGACCCTGGCGGCGGCGAAGCTGATCGAGACGGGCCGGATCTATCAGCTGGGACGCGTCTACGAAGCCGGAATGCCTCTCTTCGGCAATCGGCACTTCAGCCTGACCATCCCCGGGTCGCCGACCGGCGGTCCGATGGGAGCCAACGGGCTCGTCTGGCACGACGAAATAGTCAGCGGCGAGATCGGCCAGGTCGGCACCCAGTTCGACGGGCTGGGTCATATCGGGGTCCGGATCGGGGGAACCGACTACTTCTACAATGGTTTCCAGCGCCGCGATTTCAGCAGAGCCTACGGCTTGGAGAAGTTGGGAGTGGAAAAGGTGGGCGCGTTTTTCACTCGCGGCGTGCTCGTGGACATTGCCGGCTTCAAAGGCGTAGAGAGGCTCGAGATCGGTTACGTGATCAGCCCCGAGGACATCGAGGGCGCCCTCAAGAAACAGGGAGTCGCTGTTGAAGCGGGCGATGCCGTCTTCTTTCACACGGGCCACGGCGCGCTCTGGATGAAAGACAACCAGCTCTACAACCAGGGAGAGCCGGGTATCGGAATGGCGGCCGCCCGATGGCTGGCCGAGAAGAAGATCGCCCTGACAGGAGCCGACACTTGGGCCACAGAGGCGGTGCCGGGACCAGATTCCAGTCGGGCCTTCGAAGTCCACCAGTTCCTGATCGCAGAGCAGGGGATCTATAACCTGGAGAACCTGTTTCTGGAGGAGTTGGTGCGAGATCGAGTGTGGGAATTCGCCTTCATCTTCTCTCCCCTTCGCCTCAAGGGTGCGACGGGATCGCCCGGCAACCCGATCGCTGTGCGTTAGTGGAGCGCGACGAGGAAGCGACTGATCACAGGACGGCGTTGGTGGCCGCGTCCGAATCACGAAATCCCTGCGATTCGGCGCCGGCACCCGTGACAGAGCCGCGTTCGTGAGAACGCGGACAAACGGTGACGGGAGTCCGGTCTTCGTTCTCACGAACGAAGCTCTGTCAGGCTCGCGGTCTGCGGATTTGGGCAACACGCCCTGACGATTGCGTTACTGTTACCGGCGAGGACAGGAAAGCGGGGACTGGAGGAAACTTGTGCGCTTGCAGAACCGAGTCGCGATCGTGACCGGGGCCAGTTCGGGAATCGGGCGGGGCATCGCCTTGGGCTTTGCCGCAGAGGGAGCTCGGGTGGTGGTCTGCGATATCGTCGAGCAACCCAAGCAGGGCCGCTATCACGAACGCCAGCCCCGGCCGCCGACGGCGGAGCAGATCGAGTCACAAGGGGGTGACGCGATCTTCGTGAAAACCGACATTTCCGACGAAGTCCAAGTCGCCGAGCTGATCAGGACCGCCCTGCGGGCCTACGGTCAGATCGACATCCTCGTCAACAATGCGGGGATCTTCATTCCGGGCGACAGCTCCGAACTCGGGGTGACCGATTGGGAACGGATCATCGACGTCAACCTGCGGGCTGTATTCTTGACCACGCGCGCCGTGCTGCCAGAGCTGCGCCGCTCCCAAGCCGGGCGGATCATCAACGTTTCCTCGGTCCTCGCCTTCGCCGGGGGCGGGGGACCCGCCTACTCCGCTGCAAAAGCAGGTGTGGTCAACCTCACCAGGGACTCTGCACTCGAAGCCGCGTCGCACGGGGTGACGGTGAACTGCATCTGCCCGGGTTACATCGAGACGCCCATTCAGGACTACCAGACCCAAGAATCCATTCAGGAAAGCCTGGCCCGCACCCCCTTGGGACGGCTGGGCAAGCCGAGCGACATAGCTTCCGCCGCGGTCTTTCTGGCCTCCGACGAAGCGGCGTGGATCACGGGTGTTGCGCTGCCTGTCGACGGCGGGTGGACGGCGCGTTTTTGAGTCTGCGACAGCTCGCGGGCCGAGCCTAGCACGGGCCTCCAGGCTGCGGCCTTCCCCAAGGAACAAGCCCAGGCAGGGATGCCCGGGTATGCGCCGACCCCAAGTGCAGGCAGGATGCCCGCGGTTGGCCGTGCCCTACGTTCTCCGTGCTAGAATCGAAACGTCTCAAGCTCATCGAGACCTTCCCGCTTCCCGGAGGGAGATCATGAATCGATTCACTGTTTTATTTCTTATCGCTTCGGTGATTACCGCGTCTGCTTCGGGCGCCGACCGCTTTCAATCTTGGTTGAAAGAGGAAGTCAACTGGATCATCTCGGAAAAAGAGAAGCAAGCCTTCCGCTCGCTCAAGACCGCCGAGGAAAAGGAAGAGTTCATCGAAGACTTCTGGAAGCGTCGGGACCCGACGCCCGACACGCCGGGGAACGAATATCGAGAACAGCACTACAATCGGCTCAAGTATGCCGATGAGAATTTCAGGGAGGGGATCCTCGGGCGGAGGACCGACCGCGGCAGGGTTTTCATCATCCACGGCCCCCCTGTTTCCCACAGCCAGGCCGTCGCCGAGAACCGGGAGATCTGGAGCTACAGCAGCAATCCTTACGCCGAGTACTACAGGGGCCCCGTCGTGCTCGTCTTCGAACGGGGCGCCCAGGTTTACCAGAATCGCCAGCTCAGCGAGTCCAGGGAGGGACAAAGTCGGCAGGCGCCGGGTCAGGTTCCGGGCTTGCTGGCGCAGCGTCCCTCGGTGTCGGCTCGTTATCGACTGATCTCGGCCGGCCCCGGAAGCGGGGGGCAGATCTTGAGTAGCGCTGGTGAGACCGATCGCCATATCGCAGATTATTTTCGGTCGCCGGGCGAGCTCCTCGAGGAGCGCGAGGAAGCGGCGCAACGTCGACGGGAAACTCTTCGTGTCGCCCGTCAACGGGTCGCGACCGACGTGAGTGCGGCCACTTTGGAATTCAGCATCGGCACGACCCTCTTCGCCACGCCGGAGGGAGGCACGGTCTTGTTCGCCTTTGAGCTGCCTCCCCGCGAGGCGCCGGGCGCCATCAACATCGACATACTGTGCGAGATCTCCGACTCTGCCTCGGGGCGAGTGATCGACTCACTGGAAGAAACCGTGTCGGCTTTTCGGCCCGATCAACCCGGTTTGCCATACGAACCGCTGCGGTTCAGCGGTCGCTTCGAGGTGCTCGCGGGCGACCAGGAGCTGATGTGCCTGGCGCGGGAAGTCGACAGCGGCGCACTGGGAGTGGCGCGGACTCCGGTCACCGTGACCGCGCTCGATCGGAACAAGCTCGCCGTCACCGGGCTGTTGCTCACCCAGGATGCCCAACCGGTTGGGGAAGGCGCCGAGGGACTGCTCGTCTTCGAAGATGCGCGCTTTCTCCCCAATCCAGCCTCCACCTTCGAGCCCGCCCAGCCGCTCTTCCTCTTTTTCCAGGTCTTCCGTCCCGGCGAGGAGCCTGCAGAGCTTTATTTCGATTATCAAATCTCCGACCCCAGCCAGGTTCACTTCCGGTCGCCGATGAGGGTTCTGCAATGGGGGGGCGATTCAGAGCTGACTTCCCATGCCTTCCTGCTGGATCTCTCCAGCTTCAGCGGCGGCAGCTATTCGCTTCTCTTGAAAGTGTTTGACAAGGCGACCGGTGAGTACTCCCTCAAACGGACTACTTTTCGACTCGAAGGAACTTCCGCGTCGCAAGACTAACGAGGCCCGCCCATGTGTTTTCTGCTGGGTCTGTTGCTGATCGCTCCCGTCTCGGATCTGAACCCTGGAGTTTGGGAGGAGGAAGTCTCCTACATCATTT
>JBFGHF010000247.1:0-6316 GCA_041578355.1 Acidobacteriota bacterium | reverse complement strand
TGCGATGCGAGGAGCCCCCGAGGGGCGGTGTGAAAATAGCCCAGGGCCTTGAGCCCTGGGTATTCAGCCCCAGCCGAGTTCAGAGTCCCGGAGGGACGATTGAAAGCGCGGAGAACAAGCGTTTTTTCAGCCGTCCCTACGGGACTGATGAGGGGGAGGCTGGATCTCAACCCACCGCTGAAGCGGTGGGCTAGTTTCAGCCTGTCCCAGCCGGGACGGGAGACGCGCCACCCATCAAGCTCGCTTCTTCCGGCACCGATGCCGCGTTCGTGAGAACGCGGACAGGACGCTGGCAGTTTGTCTTCGTTCTCACGAACGAAGCTCTGAAAGAGGGCGGCAATCGGCTGACGGGGCCGCGTTCGTAAACGCGGACAAGTGTCATGAGTCTGAAGATTTCCACGGCCGGAGTTCGGGGCATCATCGGGGAAGGCCTGCGCGTGGAGACGGCGATCAATTTCGCCCAGGCATTTTCGACCTACCTGGAAGGCGGCAGGGTGGCCATTGCCAGAGACTCCCGCCCTTCCGGCTCCCTGATCCGCTCCGCGGTGTTGGCGGGGACACTGGCCTCCGGTTCGCGCATCATCGACCTGGGTGTCATTCCCACCCCCAGCCTGCAGATCACTCTGGCTCGGGGAGACTTCGACGGGGCCATCATGATCGGCGCCGGGCACAACCCGGTCCGCTGGAACGCCCTGCGCTTCCTGCGCGAGGACGGGGCTTTCTTCAACGCCATCCAGGGACGTGAACTGCTCGAGATTTATCATCACGGCGAATTCACCAAAGCTGCTTGGGACGAAATCGCACCGGTGGAAAAGACCGACGGCGCCTTGCAGCTGCACGCCCAGGCCGTGGGGGAATTGCTGGACCGTGAAGCGATCCGGGAGCGGGGCTTCACCGTGGCTGTCGATTGTTGTAACGGACCCTGCTCCTTGATCACGCCCAAGTTCCTGGAGGACCTGGGCTGCCGCGTCGTGGCGCTCAACAACGACGTGGGGCGGCCTTTCCCGCACGCACCCAACCCGACACCCGACAACATGAGTCAATTGGAGGCCCTGGTTCGGGCGGCAGGGGCGGATATCGGCTTCGCACACGATGCCGAGGGTCAGAGGCTTGGGATTGTGACAGATCGGGGAGAGGCCCTGAATCAAGAGTACACTTTGGCGATCGTCAGCCACATCGTGCTCACCAGCGGACGCTGCAAGGGGCCGATCGTGACCAATCTCTCCACCAGCCGCATGATCGACAGCGTGGCCGAGAGTGCCGGAACAGCCGTGATTCGAACCCCCATCGGTCAAGCCTACGTTTCGGAAAAAGCGCTCTCCTCGGAGGCGGATATCGCCGGTGAGGGCAGCGGCCAGGTCAATCTGCCCAAACTGCACCCTGGTCCGGACGGCATCGCCGCTCTGGCACTCATTCTCGACTACCTGGCGAAGAGCGGCGCGACCATTTCGGACCTGGTGGATCGCTTGCCCCGCTTTCGCATGATCAAGGAGAACCTGACCTTGCCTCCCCCGGAGATTTTCCATGCCCTGCAGCGCTTTCGCCGAGAAGCCGAACAGCGAGGCGACGAATTCGAAGTCGACCTCAGCGATGGCATCAAGCTCGATTCTCCGAACGGATGGCTTCACGTGCGCGCTTCGACGACGGAGTCGATGCTGAGGATCATCGCGGAAGCAGCCGATCCGGACGAAGCGCGACGGCTCCACCGCTGGGCCCGCGAGGTGGTCCTGCAGTGAAGCCGATCAAGACTCTCAAGGTCAGCGTCTCGGGAATACGCGGCGTCGTCGGCGACACCCTCAAGCCCCAGTTGGTTTGCCGATTCGCCCAGAGCTTCGCAACCTATCTGGGCCAAGCGTCGGTCGTCGTCGGGCGCGACACGCGGACCTCGGGAGAAATGGTCAAACACGCCACCGTATCGGGTTTGCTTTCCGCCGGCGTGAGGGTCGTGGATGTCGGGATCTGCCCGGTGCCCACCGTGCAACTGGCGGTGCGCCGTCTTCGCGCCCGGGGCGGGGTGGCGATCACTGCCAGCCACAATCCGGCTCAATGGAATGCCCTCAAGTTCATCAAGGGCGATGGCTGTTTTCTCAATCAGTACGAAGCCGAAGAACTTCTGGCCTTGTATCATCAACAGGAGTTCCGCCGCCTCGAAACCGAAACCGTCCCCCCGCTCGATCCCTACGGCCACGCCGTCGACGACCACATCCAACAGATCCTGGAGCGACTCGAGCCCGCGACCCGGCCTTCCATCCGGGTGGCGGTCGATTGCTGCAACGGCGCCGGATCGGTCATGACACCGCAGTTCCTGCAACGTCTGGGGTGCGAGGTCGCGGCGGTTCACACCACCCCGGACGGGCGTTTCCCTCGACCTCCCGAGCCCTTGGCCCAGAATCTGACCGACCTGGTGGACCTGGTCAAGAAAAGCGGCGCTCAGGTGGGTTTCGCCCAGGACGCCGACGCCGACCGCTTGGCGATCGTTTCGGAGCAAGGAGACCCGCTGGGTGAAGAGATGACCTTGGCCCTTTGCACTTGGGCGGTGCTGGAAAAGAAGCGGGGTCCCGTCGTGACCAACCTTTCCACTTCCAGGATGATCGACGATATCGCCGCGCGCTTCGAGTGCGACTCCCACCGCTCACGGATCGGAGAGGTCAACGTTACCGAAATGATGCAGGAGAAGGGGGCTGTCATCGGCGGCGAAGGCAACGGCGGGGTCATTCACCCCGGTGTCAACCTGGCCCGCGACAGCTTCGTGGCCATGACGCTGATCCTCGGCTTGATGCGCTCCTCGGGTCGTACGATTTCCCAACTGGCGGGAGAACTGCCGTCCTACGAGATGGACAAGGCGGTTCGGCAAATCCACTCCCATCGGATTTCCGACCTGATCGAGCACCTGGCGGCCGTTTACCGGGGAGAAAAGCTCAACCGTCTGGACGGCCTCAAGATCGATCGCGATCGAGGCTGGATCCACGTGCGCCCCTCCAACACCGAGCCCATCCTGCGAGTCGTCATCGAAGCCGCGGATCGTGAAGTTCTGGAGAGGTATCAAAGCGAAATCGCCGCTCATCTGGCGGAATTCGAGGGGTGAGGGTCTGCCTCAGAGGCGGACGCCTGAGATCTGCGGCACGCGGGCAACAGTCGCCCTGGCCTCAGGCGTCCGCCTTCAGGTGCCTCTCGACAAGACGGCGGCTCCGTTGGTTTCGCAGCTGGGAGGCCAGTTCCTCGAGCCCGCTGCTGTCCCAAAGCTCGCTGCGCAGCAAGGTGGAGACGCACCAGTATTCGTCGCGGGGATTCTCCAGCGTCGCGAACGCTTCGGAAAGCTGCTTGGCGGGGAGTCGTCCGCTGCGAATCAGGGCCTGAAGAGCCCTTCGCCGAGCCCAGCCCACTGGAAAGGCCTGCAGCAGGCGCAGCGTGTCACCGAGGGACTCGTCCGATTCCAACGCCTCTCTCAGCCGGCCGAAACGCCGTGTCAAAAAGCTTTGATTCGCCACTTCGGCCGCCAGTCCTTCGATGGGTAGCCGGGCGGGCTCGGGTTTTCCGGCGGGCCGGGTGGACGAGGCGGCTTGCAGACGCTCCCAGCCCGCGCTTTCGGCTTGCATAGGAGGCGGCAGCGGTCGCGGCGACACCGGCCCTGGAGGCTTTTTCTGCGCAGGCGCGGCCTTTCCCTTGCTTTCCCGGACAGACGGCTGTCCTTCAGGGGCCTCCAGGGTGGAAGGCGGAGTCCGAGATGCTGGAGAGGATGGCTCGCTCGAGGCGGGCCTCGGTTTTTCGGGAACGTCCCGCTTGGTCGCCCTGGGCTCGGGGATCTTCAGGTCGCCGACTCGGCGGATCGGCGGCACATCGGAAGGCGGTGCGGGGGGAGGCTGTGGCCCCGCGGGGGTCTCCTCGACGGCTGCTTCCGCGGGCTCACGGGCCACTTCTTCCACAACATCGCTGACCACGTCCAGCCCACGCCGGGCAGCTTCGGCCCTCGTGGAGGGATCTCGGAGACCTTGCAGGATCTCGCCCAATTCCCGGGGGCGGGCCTTTTCGGCCTGGCGGATCGCCCGCAACAGCCTGGCCGGGGCGATCCCGGCCGGGCGGCCGAGCCGCTGCAGCAAGGCCTCGGCTTCGTCCAGGCCCACGTGAGTAGCCACGAATCGGCGCTGAGCCGGAGTCAGACTGCGGATGGTGCGCCAGCCCTTGACCAGCGTCATCAACTGGTCCCTCTGGGACGTGGAATTCCTGAGGGTCTTGATCAGTGCGCTGATTTCCTTTTCCGACGCCATCCTATTCCTCGAGAATTCTCTCCGTTCTCACGGTCGTGTTGCCCAAATCCCGGGGAGGCGACTCTTTCAGAGCTTCGCTCGTGAGAACGAAGAGAAACTCCCCGCCGCGTCCTCTCCGCGTTTTGACGAAAGCGGCTCTGTCAGCGCATCTCAGCGGCTCCCCTTCTCCGACTTCGGACCGCTGGTCAGACCTTCCGAGACGGCCCCCGGCAAGCGGGAGATGTCCTGCAGGAAGCTCTGGATGTCGACACCCGCCAGCTGTTCCATGATGGGACTCAGCTGACTCAGGACTTGGACAACATCCTCGCTGAGCTTGGCGGCCCCGGTGCCCGAGCCGTTGCTCCCGCCCTGGCTGATGATGGTGGTGTTTCCAGCCCGAGACAACGGTTCCGAAACGGCGGCGGCGATCTCGGGGAGCACCTTGAGTGCTTCGATCGAGAGTCCCGCCTCGTTGTAGAGTTTGAGAGCCTCGGCCAGCAGGTGGCGGGCCTTGGCCTCGGCTTCGCCCTTGGCGCTGATGGCGTCGGCTTCGGCGAGGCCGATCTGGCGCCGCATCACGGATTCCGCCTCGGCCTTGGCTTGGCCTTCGGCACGAAGTGCTTCGGCGGCTTCCTCGCGTCTCTTTCTCTCGGCTGCCGCCTGCCGCTCGATTCGATATTGATCGGCGTCGGCGAGGCGCTCCGCCTCGTACTTCTTGGCGTCGGCCTGCTCGCGGATATTGGCTTTCAACTCCAGGTTCCGCCGCTCGACTTCCTTGTCGGCGATGGAGATGTCCTGGACCTTCAACTCCATCTCCCCCGATTTGACGGCGATGGCGTTGGCTACATCCACTTCGCGTTTGATGGCGGCCTTCTTGAGGCTGAGTTCCTTCTCGGCGTCGGCGATCTCGGTGTCCACGCCGAACCGCTTTCGCTCCTTTTCCTGCCGGGCCGTCTCCTCTTCGATCTTCGCCGCCCTGTCGGCGTCCGCGGTGGCGATTCGGGCCTCTTTGAGAGCGTCCTGGATCTTGGGCTGACCGAGAGCGTTGAGGTAGCCCTCGTCGTCTTGGATCTCCTGGAAAACGAACGACTTGATCTCAAAGCCCATCCCTTCGAGGTCGATGTGCGCCTCCTCGCGAACACTGTCCTGGAATCGTTTCTGATCGCGGTAGAGTTCTTCGACAGTGAGCGTTCCGATGATGCCGCGGAGATGGCCGGCCACCGTCTCCTTGATGGTCAAGCGGATCTGGTCGTCGGGAAGTCCCAGAAAGCCCTCGGCCGCCTTGCGGATGTGCTCGATGTCCCCCTTGACCTTGACCTGAGCCACCGCCTTGACGTTGATGGGGATGCCCTGAACGGTGTAGACGTGGTGCAGGTCGATGTCGAGGGTGAACATCTTCAGGGAAAGGGACTCGGCCTGCTCCCAGGCCGGAAAGACGAACGTCCCCGCGCCCCGGACAATGCGAAAACCCTCGATCTCCCCCGTCTCGGACCGAACGAGCTTCCCGAAAAGCCTGCGTCGCCCATAGACGATCAGCGCCTCGTCGGGACCGGCTTTCTTGTAGCAGATGCGAACCAGGACATAGAAAACAATCCAAAAGCCGACAAAAACGAGGAACCCAAAAAACAGAAGAGCAAGGTCCATTACGCCTCCTTCGCGGTCCCTACGCAGGACTCGGTTGGCCGTGGGAAACTGAGGATTTCAGTATAGCTCACAATATGCAGTACTCATTATGGTGCTTCCCTATTCAGTCGGCCAATCGTTTCACGGTCGGGGAAGCCGCTCGACGGGCCACCCCGGCGGGAAGACAGAAGACCCAAGACCGACTACACTTTGAGCCATGATCTACGTAGGCACCTCCGGCTTCTCCTACAAGGAATGGAAAGGCAGTTTCTATCCGGAGGATCTCAAGGCGGCTGACTATCTCGCGTTCTATGCCAGCCGCTTCCCCACCACGGAGATCAATGCCAGCTTTTATCGAATCCCCAATGAAAAAACCGCCGCCCAGTGGGCCTCACAGGTTCCCGAAAGTTTCCGTTTTGCATTGAAACTCAACCAGCGGATCACGCACC
>JBFGHF010000246.1:0-6327 GCA_041578355.1 Acidobacteriota bacterium | reverse complement strand
CCCCGCCTCGACAAAAGGGACAAGGCCCCCGCCTCGACAAAAGGGACGGGCTGTTCCTCGGAGGCCTGAACCGCAGGTTGCCAGGCCCCGCCGCGAAAAAGGGACGGGCTGTTCCTCGCGGGGCCGGAAGCGCAGCCTGCAAGGCCGCGCCGCGGGACAGAGACGGGCCGTTCCTCGGAGGCCTGAACCGCAGGTTGCCAGGCCCCGCCGCGGGAAAGGGACGGGCTGTTCCAGGAGCCCAAAGCCCCGAGGCCTTGCCTCAGACAGAAGCCCCGAGCCCGGAGCCTCGAGCCGCATCTTCCCGGAATCCCAGCAGCGACCACATGCGCCGCTCGTCGCGATCACGGCGGTGGGAGTAGAAAAGATCGCTGCGACAGACCGTGCACATGCCGGAGTCTAGAATCCGCCTGACGCCCAGCTTCTGGAGTTGCATTCGGTTGGATTCGATAAGATCCAGATTACGGCCGTGGAAAATCCGGCCGATATCGTGTCCCCGCGCCTCGAACTCTCTTCGAACTTCATCGCCGACCTCGTAGCAACAGACTCGTATCGCCGGTCCGAGCCCGACCACGATCTCGCCAGGGTCGGCTGCGCTCGTTTCAAGTAAGCGCCGGACTCCCCGCTCAGCAATCCGATCGCGGGTCCCGCGCCATCCCGCGTGAAGCGCACAGCCTTGGCCTTGGCGAGGAGCGACAGCCAGGACGGGCAAACAGTCGGCCGTCCTGATCACACCGTAATAGCCGGGACGGCGAAGCAGCCAACCGTCCGCTGGACCCGACAGGGGACCTGCTTTGGGTGTCTCGCCGCAGTCGATCACCTTGGCCGAGTGGATCTGTTCGAGAAGCTGAAGTCGACCGGGGGCGATGTCGAGGACCTCCAGCCATTCGGATTTGAGCGCCAGAGGATCGTCCAAGCCGAGTGTCTCGTCGGAATGGCGCGTGGTGAAGCCGTGGACCAAGCCGAAAATGCCCTCGAGCTCGTCGAAAACGTAATAGGGAATCCGGCCCCGCCGAACCTGCCGAAACATCAGCCCGGAAGGGTAACATAGCCCCGATGGTTATCGGCATCGGAGTGGATATCGTCGAGGTGCAGCGCATCGAGCGCGCCCTGGGCGGCAGCGGATCGATGGTCACTCGGGTTTTCACGCCCGCCGAAATCGAGTATTGCGAGCAGCGCCAGAACCGGGCGCAGCACTTCGCCGGACGCTTCGCCGCCAAAGAGGCCGCTCTCAAGGCCTTGGGCACCGGATGGGGAGAGGGGATTCGCTGGAGGGATGTCGAGGTCACGGCCGAGGACTCGGGGCGGCCCATCCTCCACCTGCACGGCCGGGCCCGCCAGGTGTCCGAGGACCGGGGCGCGAAAAGATCTTTGGTGACGATCACCCATGCCGAGGCCTATGCGGTCGCGCTGGTGGTGATCGAGGGAGATTGATTCGCTTCCTCTCCCGATTCCGAACGCTTGAATCAGGGCTCCAAACCGTTGCCGCGATTCAAGAACGAGTCTACTCAGGAACGCACGATCAAGCACCAAGGCCTGAAGGACGCTCGGAAATCTCCAACATGAGCATCCCATCCTTCTCTCCCGCCACTCGAAAGTCGAGGATCCGGTTGGGCGGAACGCGCGGGGAGACCTGCGCTTTCAGGTAGTTCCCCGTCAGCACCGAGCGTTGGCTGTCCTTGACCTCGTCAAGGGTGATGGCGCTCAGCTCGGCTCCGATGAAACCGCGTCGGAACTCGCGATTCTTTCGATCCGAGATCCGTCGCATCTCCAGTGATCGCCTCTTGATCTCCCGGGGGAGAACTTTTTCCGACATCTGCGAGGCCCTGGTCCCGCTGCGGTCGCTGTAGGGAAACACGTGGAGGTAGGTGAAGGGCATGTTGTTGACGAAATCAAGGCTTTCTCGATGCTCGGAGCGACTTTCGCCCGGGAATCCCACGATGACATCGCTGCCGATGGCGGCCTCGGGCATGGAGCTCCGGATTTCTGCGACGATGTCAGCGAAGCGGGCGGTCGTGTAGGGGCGGAGCATCCTCTTGAGCGTGGCGTCGCAGCCGCTCTGCAGGCAGATGTGGAAGTGAGGGGCGATGCGGCCCTGACTGGAAGCTGCGAGGCGAATGACCTGGCGCGAGAGCTCCATGGGCTCGATCGAGCTGATGCGAATACGGCCCACGCCTCTGATCGCCAACATCTGCTCGAGCAGCCGATAGAGCGGAAAGCGGGGCCTCAGATGGATCCCGTAGGTCCCCAGGTGGATGCCGGTCAGCACGATTTCCTGAAATCCCTGTCGCACCAAGTTTCGGGTTTGGGCGAGGATTTCCCCGGGGGCCACGCTTCGGCTCGGTCCGCGCACGCTGGGGATGATGCAGTAGCTGCACTTCGCGTCGCAGCCGTCCTGGATTTTGAGGAAGGGACGAGTCCGCGCCAACGAGGGGGTGGCAGGCGAAGCACCGATGGAGCGGGCTTTGGAAAAGTCGTCGCGGAAGATCCGGGCCATTTCCCCCGGGCGGGCGGGGAAGATCGGATCCTGCGAGAGGGCAGACTCGAGCTCGACCAGCCGCTCTTTGTGGGTATTGCCCACCACAGCATCGACTCCGCCGATTCGGGCCACGGCTTCGGCGTCTCGCTGAGCAAAGCAGCCTGTCACCACCAGGCGAGCGTTGCTGTTTTCGCGGCGCAAACGGCGCACCAACTGGCGAACTTGCTGATCTGTCCGATGGGTCACGGTGCAGGAGTTGACGACGATCAGGTCGGCGTCGCGGGCATCCAGGGTTTCGTCGTAAGCGGCCCGCAGTAGATCGTCCCGCAGGGCGGCGCTGTCCGCTTGATTGGTGCGGCAGCCGAAGGTCGAGATGTGGAATTTACTAGACACCCTGCACGCTCTTCTCGAGATAGGCCAGCTGACCGCAGGCGGCGGAGATGTCGTCCCCGCGCGGTCGGCGCACGAAAGCCGAAACGAAACGCTCGGTCAGTATCGAGCGAAACTGCTCCACTCCCTCGGCTGATGGACGCCGAAAGGGGAGCCCCGGATTCGGATTGTAGGGAATCAGGTTCACTTTGACCTGCATGCCCTCCAGGAGCTGTGCCAGGCGGTGTGCCTCAGCCGGGGAATCGTTGACCCCGGCCAGCAGAACGTATTCGAAGGTGATTCGCCGCCGCGGCTCCAGGGGAAACGAGCGGCAAGCGTCGAGCAGGCGCTGCAGGTTCCACTTCTTGTTGAGGGGCATGATCTGGTCGCGCAAACCGTCGTAGACGGCGTTGAGCGAAATGGCCAGATTGGGCAATACCGATTCATTCCCCATCTTCTCCAGCACCGGGGCCACGCCCGAGGTGGAAATGGTGATTCTCCGGGGTGAGAGACCGACGCCTTCCTCATCAGTGAGGATTTCGACCGAGCGCATGACGTTGCGGTAATTGTAGAGTGGCTCCCCCATCCCCATGTAGACCACGTTGAAGCCCGTTTCAGGAAGCAAGCCGCTGTCGATCACGCTGAGAACCTGGGCCACAATCTCGCCGGGCTGCAGATTGCGCTGGAAACCCATCTGAGCGGTGAGGCAGAAGGTGCAGCCGACGTCGCATCCGACCTGGGAAGATATGCAGAGAGTCTTGCGCCTCTCTTCGGGGATGTAGACCGACTCGACGAAGCGCCCGTCGTGGAGCTGGAAGAGGAACTTCACCGTTCCGTCGGCAGACTCGGCCCGCTGCGCGGTCTTCGGGAAATCAATGCAGTAGGACTCCTCGAGCAGCGCGCGCAGCTCGGCGGGCAGGTCGCTCATGGCCTCGAAACCGCGGGCGCGCCGCTTGTAGAGATGGCGATATATCTGCTTGCCTCGGTAAGCCGGCTGTCCCAACGAGACCGCCAACTCGATGAGCTGATCGCGGCCCGAACCGAGGAGATTCAATTTGTTCATACCTGATTGGTACATTCTATCGCAGCGTGAGAGTAACGGTTCTGGGCAGCGGCAGCAGCGGAAACTGCACTTTGGTGGCGACGGCCGAGGCTTGTTTGCTTATCGACCTCGGCTTCGGCCCCCGTAGCCTGGAGCGGCGCATGCGACAGGCAGGGATCGACAACCTGCGCCCCGAAGCCATCCTCATCACCCACGGCCACCGGGATCATTGCCAGGGCGTGGGTCGCTTTGTCGACCAAAACCCCGTCCCTGTCTACACCAATCCCGGCACCCGAGCCGAAGTTCCGCAGTTGGTGGAACTGGACTGTTGGAAACCGTTCGAAACCGGACGGCCTTTTTCGATCGGCGATATCGACATCGAGCCTTTTCCGATTCCCCACGATGCCGCCGAACCGGTGGGTTTTCGCCTCACCGACGGAAAGACGAGCGGCGTGGTCGCCACCGACTTGGGCAGGCTGGGGCCGGAAGTGATCAACAAGTTGCGCGAGTGCGACTGGATTGTCCTGGAGTCGAACCACGACGAAGAGATGCTGCGTGTGGGGCCCTATCCATGGCGCCTCAAACAGCGGGTGCTGGGAGCCAGCGGTCATCTCTCCAACGAGGCGGCGGCACGCTTCTTGACCCACCATTTCGATGGTTCCTCCCGGCATATCTTCCTGGCTCATTTGAGCCGCAAGAACAACCATCCCGACGTCGCCCTCTACAGCGCCAAGCGCGCCTTGGCCAGTAGGCGCTTCGCTCTGCTCGAATCCTGCCGCCTTCACTTGACCCATCAGAGCCGACCCTCCATAGTTCTGGAGTTATGATTCAACGCTACACGCGCCCCGAGATGGCGCCGGTGTGGACGGAAGAGAATCGATTCCGCCAGTGGCTGGCGGTGGAAATCGCGGTCTGCGACGTGCTGGCCGAGGCGGGTGAGATTCCCCGAGAGGAAGCCCGGAAAATCCGCGAGAATGCCGATTTTTCGGTGGAGCGAATCCACGAGATCGAAAAAATCACCCGCCACGACGTGATCGCATTCACGACGGCCGTCGCGGAGAGCTTGGGCCCCGAGTCGAGGTTCGTCCATCTGGGCCTCACCTCCACCGACGTGGTCGACACGGCTCAGGCCCTGCAAATCCGCCAGGCTTCGGAACTGATAGAGAATGAACTGCTCCTCCTGTTGGAGACGATTAAGAAGCAGGCCTTCCGCTATCGCCGCACCCCGATCATGGGGCGCACTCACGGCATGCATGCCGAGCCCCTCACCCTGGGACTCAAATTCACCGTCTGGTACGCCGAGATGGAGCGCAACCTGGACCGCTTCCGGCGCGGGCGCAGGCGCGCCGAAGTCGGAAAGATCAGCGGCCCGGTGGGGTCGTTCACTCACCTGCCGCCCGAGATCGAGGAAAAGGTATGCGCCAAGCTGGGGATCGATTTCGCTCGGGCCTCTACGCAGACACTGCAACGCGACCGGCATGCCGAATACCTTTGCGCCCTCGCCATCCTGGGCTCCACCTACGACAAGATCGCCACTGAAATCCGCCACCTGCAACGGACCGAGGTTGCCGAGGCCGCCGAGCCTTTCGGAAGCGCCCAAAAGGGCAGCTCTTCGATGCCCCACAAGCGTAATCCCATCACCTGCGAGCAGATCAGCGGACTGGCCCGGCTACTGCGCGCCAACGCTCACGCCGCGATGGAGAACATGCCCCTTTGGCATGAGCGCGACATCTCGCATTCTTCGATCGAACGGGTCCTGCTGCCCGACAGCACCACCTTGGCGCACCATCTCACCTACAAGCTCAACCGAGTGCTTGCCGGCCTGGATGTCAACGAAGCGCGCATGCGCTCGAACATCGACCTCACGGGGGGCCTTTACAACTCGGGGACCCTGCTGCTGGCCTTGGTCAGAAAGGGCGTCCTGCGCGAAGAGGCCTATGTGTGGGTGCAGCGCAACGCTATGGTGGTCTGGGAGACGGGCGGCGACTACGAAGAGCTGATCCAGGCCGACCCCGACATCTCCCGCCATCTTTCCCGCCATGAGATCGCGGAAGTATTCCGCCTCCAAACCAAGTTTCGACATGTCGATGCCGTCTTCGAGCGGGTTTTCGGGGCGGGCGCCGGATAAGGCTCTTCCCTCGACTAGCGATCCCTCTCCGGCCGCCCTCGGGCCACCGGATAGGTCGTCAGAGTCGGGATCTTTTTGGGGAAGGCTTCGTTGGGGTCGTCATTCTGGCGCAGGGCGATAACGGCCAGAGGCTGGGTGCTGCTGACGGTGAGCACGCCGCGTAAATTGCGCACCACGCTCCGGTTCTGGGGATTCTCGAAAAAGTCGGCGACGAACAGGTCCTGGTGTTGCCCCGGAGCGAGTTGGATGGACTTCTCGGCAACGGGACGGAACAAGCGGTCGTAGAGCCGCAGGTGCACCGTGGCGTCGCCT
>JBFGHF010000245.1:0-6337 GCA_041578355.1 Acidobacteriota bacterium | reverse complement strand
GGAGGGTGCGGCCGGGGGGTCCTTGAACCAGTACTTCGTCACGACTCCGAAGTTTCCTCCATTGCAGAGAGACGAAGGGCGGGAGAGAGAAGAGGCAGACGAATACAAACGTCAGTCTCGGCGACTAAACTCCTCCCAGAGAGGCTGAACATGAAAGAAGTCATCGACCAACTGCGCTTCTTCGGAAAGCTGGGTGTGAGCCATGTCAACGTCGATTTGGACTCCGGGGCGGCGCCTGCCCCAACTCCGGCCGCACAAAGCGCTGTCGCCACGCTCGAAGAGATTCGCCAGGAAATCGGAGACTGCCAGCGGTGCAAACTCTGCAGCGGTCGGACCCACATTGTCTTCGGGGTGGGCAACCCCAAGGCCGATTTGATGTTTGTCGGCGAGGCTCCCGGCTACGATGAAGACAAGGAGGGCATCCCCTTCGTGGGCAAGGCGGGCAAGCTGCTCACTCGGATCATCGAATCGATGTTCGAGTTCAAGCGAGAGGAAGTCTACATCGCCAACATCCTCAAGTGCCGCCCCCCCGACAACCGCGATCCCGAGCCCGACGAGGTGGCTTCTTGCCAGAATTTCCTTTTCCAGCAGATCGAAGCCGTCGACCCGAAGATCGTCGTGACTTTGGGGAAATACGCCTCGCAAACCCTGCTCGAGACGACAACGGCGATTTCCCGCCTGCGGGGGCAGTTCTTCAAATACCGCGGACGCTTGCTCGTCCCGACCTTCCATCCCTCCTACCTTCTCCGCAACCCCTCCAAGAAGCGGGAGGTCTTCTACGACATGAAAGCGATCCGCTCGCGGCTCGAGGAGATGGGAGGGAGCTAGCCCCTCCAGGTCTGCGCTCGCCTAGGTCGGGAAGGGCATCCAGGTGCAGTTGATCCACTTGGGATATCCGTCATCCATCCCGTCGGGGACACTGCTGAAGCCCACATAGGTGCGACCTTTGAGAAGTAGATCTTGTTCTTGTCCCAACGCATGAACGCCGAATCGATTCCGGCGTTGAATTTGGTCGGCAGGCCCTTCCAACCATCGAGATCCTTTTCGGGTAGCCCGGGTCCATTTCGGTATCGGTCAGCCGCACGTGGCGGCCTCCCTCGAACCGTTTGCCAAGCTGCGGCTTACCCCGCTAACATTCTTGGATGCTGAAACGGGCTTTGACGGGGATCAAGCCGACCGGCTCCCCGCATCTGGGCAACTACCTGGGAGCGATCAAGCCGTCGATCGAATTATCCCGGAAATACGATGCCTTCTATTTTGTCGCCGACTACCATGCTCTGACCACACTTCGCGATGCCAAGGAACTCAATCGGCTCAGCCATGAAGTCGCGGCCGCCTGGCTCGCACTGGGGCTGGATGCTTCGAAGGTCGTCTTCTACCGCCAGTCCGCCATCCCGGAAGTCTTCGAATTGACCTGGATATTGACTTGCCTGACGTCGAAGGGGCTGCTCAATCGCGCCCACGCCTATAAAGCGCTCGTGGACCGCAACACCGAGGAAGGGAAGGACCCCGACTACGGAGTCAATGCAGGACTTTTCAACTACCCCGCACTGATGGCCGCCGACATCCTCATCTTCAAGGCCAATTTCGTGCCCGTCGGGCAGGACCAGAAACAGCATGTCGAGATCGCCCGCGATGTCGCCCAGGCTTTCAACCACTCTTACGGGAAGATACTCACCTTGCCCGAGCCGTTGATTCCGCGAGAGCTGGCCGCTCTGCCCGGGATCGACGGTCGCAAGATGAGCAAGAACTACGACAACACGATCCCCTTGTTCGCGCCCGCCAAGCAGGTCAAGAAGCGGATCATGCGCATCGTCACCGACTCCAAGACTCCCGAGGAGCCCAAGGATCCGGAACAGTGCAATGTTTTCAACATCTACCGGCATTTCGGGGAACCCCGCGACGTCGAGCAGTTGGCCGACGAATACCGTGCCGGTGGCGTCGGTTACGCGCGGGTCAAGAACCTGCTACACGAAACCCTGATGGAGCGCTTCTCCGGGCCGCGCGCCCGCTATGAGGCCCTGATGGCCGATCAAAAAGAGTTGGACGGCATTCTGCGCGAGGGCGCGGAGCGGGCGCGGATGCTCGCCGGAGAGCTGATGGCCCGAATCCGGAAAGCGGTGGGCATTTGGCTGGGATGAACTCCACCGCCGCGGCGCCGCCGACGCGGAGTCCTTCCGCCCGAGCCTGATTCAATGAGCTTGTTGGGTAATGCCCCGGGTGGTTTTGTTGAAGTGGCCGGTCCCCTTCCCATTCGCCATACCTTCACGTATCGCATTCCGAGCCGGCTGAGCGGGGCGCTGCAGGTGGGATCTCGGGTCGTCGTGCCGTTTCAACGGCGCAAGCTGACGGGCTTGGTCTTGGAGGTGCACGATCGCAATCCCGAGGTGGAGGCCAAGCCGCTGCTCGAGCAGGTCGACCCTGAGCCGATTCTGGGCGCCAAACTGCTGGAGCTGGGGCGGTGGATTTCCGATTACTATTTGGCGGCTCCCGGGGAGGTGTTTCGGGTCATGCTCCCGCCGGGGCTCTTGGGTCGAAAGAGGCCCGAGAAGAAAAAGTACTGGCCGAGCAAACGGCGGCTGGCGATCGTGAAGCTCGCTGCCCGGCCTCCCCGCAGCCTCACCAGCCGTCAGCAAGAAATCTGGTTGGAACTTCAAAAACGAACCCTCCCTGTGCTGCTTGCGGGCTTCTGTCGCCAGGTGGGCTGCGGCGACGACGTGCTGCGGCGAATGGCCGACCAGGGAGCGCTCGAGATCGAGAAAGTCGACGTTTATCGATCGCCCTTCGACGAAGCCGGCGCTGATCAAGCGGAAGTCCGGCATGTCTTGACATCGGAACAGTCCGCCGCCTGGGGCGAGATTCGCAAGGCTCTCGACCGGGGAGGTTTTCAGAGGATGCTGCTCTTCGGTGTGACGGGCAGCGGAAAGACCGAAGTCTATCTCAACGCCATCGAAAGGGTGCTCGAAAAGGGACAATCGGCGCTGGTTCTGGTCCCCGAGATCGGGTTGACTCCGCAGATGTCGAGGGCGTTTCGAAGCTGGTTCGGCGATCAGGTGGCCATTCAGCACAGCGGGCTCTCCGACGGCGAGCGGTTCGACCAATGGCGGCGCATTCGCTCCGGCCGGTGCCGGGTGGTGGTGGGGACCCGTTCGGCAGTCTTCACACCCCTGGCCAAGCTGGGAATGATCATCGTCGACGAAGAACACGACTCGTCTTACAAGCAGGAGGAGATGCCTCGCTACCACGGTCGCGACACGGCACTCAAGCGGGGGCAACTGGAAGATGCGCTGGTTCTTTTGGGGAGTGCGACGCCGCAGCTGGAGACCTTTCACGGAGCCCTTGAGAAAAAACGCTTCCGCTGCCTGAAGATTCCCAAGCGGATCCTCGATCGGCCCATGCCCACCGTTCATGTCGTCGACATGCGCCACGAGTTCGAACGCCACGGCAAAGCCGCTCTCTTCTCCACTCTGCTCGAGGACGGCATCGGCCGGCGGCTGCAGCTTCGGCAACAGGTTTTGATCCTGCTCAACCGGCGGGGATATGCGGCGGCCGTGCTCTGCCGAAGCTGCGGGGGAACCGAGACCTGTCCCCATTGCAGCATCAGCTTGACTCACCATCTGGATTGGAATCGCTTGCTCTGTCATTACTGCGGTTATGCGCGTTCTCTGCCCGAGAAGTGCCGCGAGTGCGGCAAGCCTTACATCTACTATGTGGGCGAGGGCACCGAGAAGATCCAGCAATGGCTCGAGGGCCGCTTTCCCGAGGCCCGGATCGACCGGCTGGACCGCGACTCGGTGCGCCGCCGCGGCAGCCTGCAACGGATTTTGTCCCGCTTCGCCGGTCATCGCACCGACATTCTCGTGGGAACCCAGATGATCGCCAAGGGACACGACTTTCCGCAGGTCACCCTGGTGGGGGTGCTCTCCGCCGAAATGGGGCTCCGCATCGCCGATTTTCGTGCCGCCGAGCGGACTTTCCAACTGCTCACCCAAGTTTCCGGCCGGGCCGGCCGCGGCGAGGAGCCGGGTGATGTGATCGTCCAGACCTACTATCCCAACCACTACAGCCTCAAGTACGCCTGTCAGCAGGACTACGAAGAGTTCTACCGCCGCGAAGTCGTTTTTCGCAGCCGCTTCCGATACCCGCCTTTCACGGCTCTTGCCAACTTGGTCGTTCGCGGGGAGAAGCGGGAAGAGGTGCGGGACTTGGCGGCCTCACTGGCTCAGTCTCTCAAACGGCACCGCAAAACGCACTCCGACCCTCAGCGGTTGCGCATCCTGGGTCCAGCGCCGGCGGCCCTGGAACGGTTGCGCAAGGAATACCGGCACCAGATTCTGATCAAAACCACCAATCGCGCCGAGTTGCACAGGGTTTTGGGCGGCGCGCTCGGCGAGGTCGACGGCTCCAGCCGTCGTCGAATAGTCGTTGATGTCGATCCGGTCAACCTGTTGTAATGAAGCGATGGCCGGCTGGGGTGTAACCAGTGATGTCATCGAGGGAATGCAGGAGCACGCCAGGCAGGAATATCCGCTCGAATGTTGCGGGTTGCTCACGGGTCACGGTAAAGTGATCGACGGTATTCAACGGGCGACCAACGAGCGGAGAAGCAGTCGCAGTTTCTTCGTCCCGCCCGTCGAATTGCTGGCGTTCATGAAGGCTACCCGCCGGGAGAACCGAGAGTTCCTGGGAATCTATCACTCCCATCCCGACGGAAACCCGCGGCCCTCGCGCCGAGATGCGAATGAGTTTCATTATCCCGGTGTCGGCTACTGGATCGTCGCCGTTGAGCCGTCCAGGACTCTGGTCAGATGCTACCGGTGGAGCGTGGGTGAGTTCCGGGCCGATTCATTCGAGGTTCTGCCGGCACGGCGGAGGGCTTCCGAGTGCGATTTGAAACTGGCATGATGCAATCACCGGTCTTTCAGAACCTCCGGGGCTTTGCGCCCCACGAGTTGCTCAACTTTCTCGAGCAGATCGTCGCCTTCTTTCCGGACCACTTTCGGGCTCGTCTCAAGCAGGTCGTGGACAACCTCCCTCGGGAAGGCGACAACATGCAGCGGGTCCTTGAATTGGTGCGCAGTCAATGGAAAGACATTCAGTCGCAGGACTGGGTGCAGATCGCCCGGGTGGGTCCCTCGCAGACGGGAAAGACTACTCTTTATCACGCCTTGCGCGAGCGACAGACTCAGCCGCTTGAGCCCATATTCGGGGTTGTTGAAACTCCGGGTCTGGCCGAATACCTCGGGTACGAGAGAATCCGTCGCGTGCCGCCGGAACTGGCGAAAGCGGACATGCTCTTGTTGGTTTTGGATGCGCGCTATCAGGTGTCTGAGGCCACCCGGAAGATCGTCGAAGCGCTGCGCAAGCTCGACAAGCCCATGTTGGCCGTCCTCAACAAGATGGATCTCGTGGAAAAGCCCGGGGATGCTCTCAGAACAGCCCGGGACGCACTGGACTTGAGCGTGGTCGGGGTGTCCGAGCGCGATCCCGATTCCGTAGACCGCCTGCTCAACGCCATCATGGTCAAGTGTTCCAAGGCACTCTATCCCTTGACCCAGACCTTCCCCGAGTTTCGGCGCAGCATCTGCAACGGAATCGTGACCCAGTCCTCTCTGGCGTCGGGCTTGGTCGGCGCCATCGACATACCGGTGAGCGACATGTTGCCGATGACAGCCATCCAAACCGGAATGCTCCTCAAGATCGCGCGCGCCTTCGGACACCGCCTCAACCGCGAGCGTGCGCGGGAGCTGATTCCGATGCTGGTTGCCGGAGCGCTGGTGCGCCAGGGTTGCCACGGCCTGCGCGAGGCTTTTCCACGACATGGACGCTTGATCGGCGTTTCCGTGGCGGGGCTCTGGACCTTCACCCTGGGACGAGCCACGATCCGCTATTTCGATCGGTTCGCCAACGTCATTCAGCCCCCCCGGGAGGTCGCGGAAATCCGAGCTCTGGAGGCCAGTTGATGGCCCATCACCACCATCATGGCGAAGGCTGCGCGGAAAACGGCGGGACGGATCGTCATCCGCTCGATCGAAAGCAGGAAACCAGGGCCTTGAAGCTGGCCCTGCTGGTCACGACCGTATTCATGCTGGCGGAGTTCGTCGGCGGACTCTGGACCAACAGCCTGGCTCTGCTGGCCGACGCGGGTCACATGCTGACCGATGCCGCTGCTCTGGCTTTGAGCCTGTTCGCCGCCTGGTTCATGCAGAAGCCGGCAACTCCCGAGAACACCTACGGATTCTTCCGTGTGGAGATTCTGGCGGCCCTGCTCAACGGGTCGATTCTTCTGGTGATCGCCGGGGCCATTCTCTATGAGTCCTATCAGCGCTTCTTCAGC
>JBFGHF010000244.1:0-6353 GCA_041578355.1 Acidobacteriota bacterium | reverse complement strand
TGTGGCGCGTTACGAGGCTGCCGCTCGATTGGCGCCCGATTCCCCCCGCGTCCACGAGGCCAAAGGGATGCTGGCTCTCGAAAACGGAGAAATGGAGGAGGCTTTCGGCCACTTCTCGGCGGCGGTCGAGCGAGGTTCGAACCACTATTTGGTGAACTACTCCCTGGCCCAGCTGCAGATGGAAAAGAGCGATTTGAGCCCCGAGTCGGTGGAAACCATCCGCGAGAGAATCTCGATGGCGATCGGGGCCTCGCCGGGCTTCGCTCCCGCCCATTATTTGAAAGCTCAACTGAGCCTTCGTTCGGGAGACGATTTCGAGGGAGGCGTGGCGGCCATCAAACAGGCGATTCGGCTCAAGCCCAAGGAGCCTTTCTACAAGGTCACCCTTTCCGAGTTGTATCTCGAGCAGGGAAAAACAGCGGCCGCTCGAGAGGTGCTGGACAAGCTATCGCGGGCCGGGAGCTTGGACATCCGGCGCTATGCGCAGGGCCAGTTGGATTACCTCGACTTCCTGCAGCGCCGCGAAGACGAAGAACGCGAATTGGCGGAATCCGCAAAGGAACTTGCCGCTCGAGACCCTGCTCCGGAAACGGCGCCCCAGGAGGAGGACGAGCAGAGGGAGGAGATCCCGCCCCGCAGGGACGCCAATCCCGAATCGGTTCCGGCCAGGCCGCTGAGGGACATCCCCAACAGCGACGCCCGTGATTTTGCGCCCGAGGCCCCCAAGTGCAAGCCCTCCTTCGTCAGCGTCGTGGGGCGTGCGCCGATCGCGGGGCGCATGACCAGCCTCGACTGCAGAGGCGCTCAGCCGGTTTTCGTGGTGGAGATCGAGGGAAAGACGGAACGGCTGGTGGGCGCCGATCCCGATCAGTTTCCGCTCTTCAGCTGTGAAGCCGGACTGGACACGGTGAGCTGCGGTCCCATGAGCGGCGATGTCACGGTCTACTTCGCTCCCGGGCACCAGCGCGATCCGGCGACCAAAGCCTACAGGATCTTGGCCATCGAGTTTCGGCCTTAGGCGGATCTCGAGATTTCGATTCCGATTCCGATCCCGCTCAAAGCGGAACTCTGCCGGCCCGGCGACTGTCTTCATCCTCGTCGACCTCGAAACAATCTCTAGGGCCGAGACACTAAGAGGTAAACTGGTCGTGGAAACAGGGGAGGGTCGGTGATGAGTGGCAGATGGCGCGTCCTGGCGGGGATTCTGCTCGTGGCGGCGCTCTGGCTCTTGTGGAGCCGCTGGCCGAGCGACGCCCCACGGCAAGACCCTTCGGTCAACCCCGACCGGCAGAGACCCGGAACCTCCAGTGCCATCAGTGAGACGGGGGGCGTCGACCGTCGCTACGAAATGGGCGGAGAAATCGATCCTCTGGTTCCCGGGCAGGGCGAGCCGCTCGACTGGCGCGAGCGAATCCGGCATCTTCGCAACTCGCCGCCGCCGGAGTTTTTCGGACTGCAGGGGCGGGTGGTCACCGAAAAGGAGCAGGCTGCGGTGGAGGGCGCCGATTTGTTTCTCTATGCGCAGCGCAATCCGGTCACTCACGCTTTCTCGGAGCTGCGCGGCAAGACCAGCAGCGGAGCCGACGGCGAGTTCAGGCTGGTTCTGGCAGAACCCTTTCAGGGCTGGCTGGCGATTCGACGAGAGGGCTTCGCCCACTTCGAACAGGCCGTCTACCTGCTCACGGCGGGGACCGAGTCGCGAACTTACGAGCTTTCGGCCGCCGTTGCGACCCTTTCCGGGCAAGTTCTCGAGGCCATTGAAGACGTTCCGGCGGTGGGAGCGACAGTCGAGGTGGGCTTTGGTGAAGCGGACGAGGACATCCCTCGCCCCTCCGCGCTCCTCACCCGTACGGCTGCAGACGGGTCATATCGGATCGATGGAATCCCGGCGGGAAGAGTCACCGTCAAGGCGAGCCTTCCGGGATGCTTCGAAGGGAGCCGGTCACTGATGATGGAGGGCGGCGATCACGAGCTGGATCTGACGGTGATTCGAGCCGACGAAGCCGTTTCCCTCCAGATTCGGAACCGCGAGGGAGCGGTTCTCAGCCAAGCCGTCGTGGAGCGTCCCGACGGGATCACGGTACAGGCGGACGACAAGGGCCGGGTCATTCTTCCTCTCATATCGGAGCTCCCGAGCCTCCGTTTCAGAGCGTGGGCGCCGGGGTACATCGGCCGCCAGGTGGAACTCGAGGTTCCCCCTGTTTCGGATGTGGTGGTACTCGAAAAGGGTCCTCGATTTCAGGGTCGCGTGGTTTCTGAAGCGAACCGCCCGATCGCCGGCGCCAGGGTTCAGATCTATACGAAGAGAGCCCTTCGCCCGGAACTCGAGCAGTCCACCAGAACCGACGAGGACGGCCGCTTCGAAGTGGGGCTCTCCCGGCCTCCGCTGGAGGCGCTTCGCGTGACGCGGCGCGGTTACGCGGGAACCGAAATCTCCTACTCGCCGGGGCAGGCCCCCGCCTCGGTGGAAGTCGTGCTTCGACAGGCTGAAACGGCCCTGAGCGGAAGAGTCGTGGATCCGGAGGGTAAGCCGGTGCCGGCTTTTCGGCTGGAACTCCGCCCCACCACGCCCGGTTCCTACTCCTACGGGCGGCGTTTCAGCAGTCCGAAAGGCGAGTTTTTCATCGAAGAACTTCCGCCTGGTCGGTATAGTCTGACCGCCTCGGTGGCCCCCGAAGGATTCGAGTTCGACATGAGAAAGTTCAGTTATCTGTACGGGGTCGTCCAAGGGCTGGAGCTGATCCAAGGCGAAGTCACGACGATCGAAGTGCAGTTGGTTGCCCGCGAGTTGGAGCGCCGGCTGCCCAAGAGGCTCCGTCCCACACCCGCAGCGCCGAACTAGTACCGCCGAGCGACCTCAGCACCGATAAATCTCGTAATCGTATTCCTAATCGGCCCGCTATCCGAGATCGGAGCCATCTCGCCGACGAGTTTCGAAAACGATACCGATTACGACGTGTAAAAAGCTCAACGGGGTGGCGATTGTGCCGGACGAACCGTGCACTAAGGCCGCAACAGCGCTTCGACGTCGATGGTGATCCCGACGGTGTCGCCCACCACCATCCCGCCGCGGTCGAAGGTGTCGTTCCAACTGACACCGAAAGCGTGACGGTTGAATGAGGTGGTGGCGACGAAACCCGCCCGAATCATGGGTCCCTTGTTCACCCCGTCTTCCCACCAGGGTGTCGGCCATTGGCCCAGATAGCGTACCTCGAGCGCCACCTTTTGCGTGACTCCGCGAATGCTGAGGTCGCCTCCGACCACGAAGTCGCTTTCGCCGATCACTTCGACCAAGTCGCCCCGGTAGGTGATCTTGGGGTGGTTCTCGGCGTCCAGAAAATCGCCCGAGAGGAGATGGGCGTCGCGGTCTTTGTCGCCGCTCCACAGACCGGGCACGTCGATGACGGCCTCGACAGAGGCGTTTGCTGGATCCTGGGGGTCGAACTCGATCGAACCCTGGATGTTCTTGAGATGTCCGCGCACCCAACACACCATCATGTGTCGGACGCAAAACTCGGCTGCTGTGTGTCCCGGCTCGAAATCCCATTTCATAGGGCGTCCTCCATGGGTTTGTAGGTTTGTGGGTTTGTAAGTTTGTAGGTTCCTGGGTTTGTAGGTTCGTAGGTTCGTCCGCGGAGCTCGTAATCGTAATCGTATTCGTAATCGTATTCGTTATCGTATTCGTTATCGTAATCGAGAGCCTTACAGAATTCTCCCAGGAGCCTGCAGCCGACCTACTCCGCGATCCGCTCCAGGTAGTCCAGCAGCAGCGTCGACATGGCCAGCATCCCCACGGGGACCGAAGAATTGTCGGCGGTGAAGTCGGGGGTGTGATGTCCGCCCGAGGTAGTGCCCGGCTTGACCATTCCCAGACGGAAGAAGAAGCCGGGGACTTCGTTCGCAAAGTAGGCGAAGTCTTCGCCCCCCATGGTGGGATCGAGCTCGAGGACGTTGACCGCCCCCATCAGTTCTTTCAGCACCGGAACCGAGGCCCGCGTCAGCTCGAGGTTGTTGATGGTGGCCGGGGTGCCGCGGTTGTAGTCGAGTTGAAAAGTACCTCCGTGGGCCTGGGTGATCCCTGCGAGTATCTCGGCCATGCGCTCTTCGACGGCGTCGCGGGTATCCGGATCGTAGGTTCGCACGGTCCCCTCCATGTGGACCTCGGCGGGAATGATGTTGTAGCGCTCGCCGGAGCGAAAGATGCCCACGGTGACCACGCTGGGCTGCAGCGGGTGGAGGTTGCGCGACCGAATCGTCTGCAGCGCCATCACCGCTTGCGAGCCCATCACGATGGGGTCGATCGATTCCTGGGGCTGGGCCCCGTGGGACTGGCGCCCTCGGATCTTGATGATGAAGTGGTCGACCGCCGCCAGCGCGGGTCCCTCGGTGAATCCCAGCTTCCCGACTTCCATCGAGGCCAAGGTGTGGAGTCCGAAGATGGCGCCGGGACGGGGGTTCTCCAGGACGCCTTCGCGGACCATCAAGCTGGCGCCTCCTTCTTCTCCGGGCGGCGGACCCTCCTCGGCGGGCTGGAAGATGAACTTGACGGTGCCGGGGATGTCGTCCTTGAGCTCGGCCAGGATGGAAGCCACGCCGAGCTGAACCGCGGTGTGGATGTCATGGCCGCAGGCATGCATGACGCCCACTTCCTGATCCAGGTATGTGGTCCGGACTTGCGACTTGAAGGGCAGGGGAGTGTCTTCGGTGACGGGCAGAGCATCCATGTCGGCCCGGACCGCCACCACACCCCCGGGTTTCCCGCCTCGCAGGATTCCGATCACTCCGGTGTGGGCGATGCCGGTGGTGACTTCCATCCCCAGGCTGCGAAGATGATCGGCGGCCATCTGTGCCGTCTTGAACTCCCGGTTTCCGAGTTCCGGGTACTGATGGATCGTCTCGCGCATCGCGATGATGGCGGGAGCATGCTTTTCGACGAGCGGAGCGAGCTTCTCTCTTTGGGCGGAAATGGAGGTCTGTGTGAGTAGGACCAGGCCAATCGGGATCAGCAGTTTCTTCATACGCATTGATAAAGAGTGCCAGATCGAAATGTCGGCTGTCGAGTGGAACGTCCTCCGTTTTTCCGTCTTTCGTCCTTCGTCTTCCGTCCTTCGTCTTCCGTCTTCACTCCTAGGTGTTCCGGGGACCGTTTTGCCGAATCGGACAAATAGACCTGCAACTCCCCACCGCCAGGCCCGCCCACGGTGGTCGAATCCGAAATCCGATTACGACGACGGAAGACCCAATTCGACATTTCCCATGCGAGATTTATAGAATGGTCTTTTCCCGCGGCTGGCGGGGTTCCGAACGCCGGCGAGCAACATGGGGGGTATCCGAAATGAAATCGCGCTTGGTCCTTTTTGTCCTGATGGCCGTCCACTTCTGTCCGCTGCAAGCGGAGGAAGTGGATCACGAGATGATGATGCGGATTCGCCACGAAGGCCTCAAGAATTCGCAAGTCATGGAGACAATGAGTTACCTGACCGATGTTCACGGGCCCCGGCTTTCCAATTCGCCGGGTCTGAAAGCAGCCAGCGAATGGAGCCGTGACAAGCTGACCGAGTGGGGGCTGACAAACGCCGCCCTGGAGCCTTGGGGAGAATTCGGGCGCGGCTGGTCGCTCGAGCGCTTCTCGATCCATATGACGGAACCGAGCTTTTCCCCCATCATCGCCTATCCCAAAGCCTGGACCGCCGGCACCGGAGGCAAGGTCTCGGGACAACCTGTGCTGTTGGATATCTCGAGCGAAGAGGATCTCGACGAATACAAGGGGAAGCTCAACGGCGCCATCGTTCTGATGGCCGGCACCCGGGAGGCCCAAACCCATTTTGAGGCGGACGCCCGCCGGCGAGACGAAGAGAGTCTGAAGGAACTGGCGATGGCGCCCGACCCGGCCGGACGTTCGGGCTTTGCCGGCCGAAGGGCCGAGTTTCGGAGACTTCGTCAACTGCGCCGAAAGGTGGCCGAGTTCCTCAAGAAGGAGGGGGCGGCGGTGGTCTTGGAGGCGAGCCGAGGCGAGCACGGGACGCTTTTCGTGGGTGGCGGAGGATCGCGCGATCCCAAGGACGAGCCCGCGATCCCGCAACTGGTGGTGAGTATCGAGCACCACGCACGCATCGCCCGCCTTTTGGAGAAGAAGGTCCCCGTCAACCTCGAGGTGGAGATCGCCACGCAGTTCCACGAGGAGGATCTTCAGGGCTACAACGTGGTGGCGGACATCTCGGGAACAGATCCTCGGATCGGGTCGGAGTTGGTGATGCTGGGCGGTCACATCGATTCCTGGCACGCGGCGACCGGCGCCACCGACAACGCCGCGGGAGTGGCGGTCGCCATGGAGGCGGTTCGAATCCTGCGAG
>JBFGHF010000243.1:0-6375 GCA_041578355.1 Acidobacteriota bacterium | reverse complement strand
TACGTGGCGGCGGAGAGAGGCTATATCGACGAAGTGATCGAGCCTCGAACGACGCGTCCCAAGGTCATCAACGCCCTTCATTTCTGCCTGACCAAGCGCGACCGCAACCCGCCCAAGAAACACGGAAACATCCCGTTGTAAGTTGCTCAACCCTCGGCAGTTTCAATAATATCCCCGGGTCATGTTCAAGAAGCTGCTGATCGCCAATCGGGGAGAGATTGCGGTCCGGATTATTCGGGCGTGCCGCGATCTCGGGGTTTCGCCGGTGGTGGTCTATTCTGAGGCCGATCGATACTCCCTGGCCGTCCAGTTGGCCGATCAGGCGCATCCGATCGGCGGATCGACGGCCTCGGAGAGCTACCTTTCGGTCGACAAGATCATCGACGCCGCCCTCGCCACAGGCTGCGAAGCGCTCCACCCGGGCTATGGCTTTCTGGCCGAGGACGAATCCCTGGTGAACGCCTGCACGGACGCGGGAGTCGTCTTTGTCGGGCCCTCCGCGGCATCGATCGAGTCGATGGGGGACAAGCTGCGCAGCCGCTCACTGGTCGCCGCCGCGGGTGTTCCGGTGGTGCCCGGGACGGAAAACCCGGTAGCCACCTTGGAAGAAGCTGCCGAATCGTCCCGAGAAATCGGCTATCCGATCATGCTCAAGGCCAGCGCCGGGGGGGGAGGCAAAGGGATGCGCTTGGTTCGCAACGAAGACCAGTTGCGTTCGGCCTTCCAGATGACGCGCGGCGAGGCCAAAGCCGCCTTCAGCGATTCGACCGTCTACTTGGAGAAATACCTGGAACGGCCCCGACACATCGAGGTGCAGGTGCTGGGCGATCGGCATGGCAATCTGATCCATCTGGGAGAGCGGGAATGTTCCATCCAAAGGCGCCACCAAAAGCTCCTCGAGGAGTGTCCCTCGCCTTTCGTCGGGCCCGAGATGAGGCGAGACTTGGGGGAAGCTGCGCTGGCCGTGGCGCGGGCCGTCGACTACACCAATGCCGGCACGGTCGAGTTTCTGGTGGATGCCGCGTCCTCCGCTCGCCCCGCTCCCTTCTATTTCCTGGAAATGAACACACGCCTGCAGGTCGAGCACCCAGTCACGGAAATGGTCACAGGACTCGATCTGGCCCGCGAACAGATTCGCATCGCCGCGGGCGAGAAGTTGAGCTTGAGCCAGGACGATGTCACCTGGAGGGGCGCCGCCATCGAATGCCGAATCTATGCCGAAGATTCGGCCAACAACTTCTACCCGTCCCCCGGCGGGATCACCTTGCTCAGTGAGCCCTCCGGACCGGGCATCCGCAACGACAGCGGCGTCTGCGAAGGCTACGAAATCCCTCTCGAATACGACCCGCTCATCTCGAAGCTGGTGGCGCACGGCCGGGATCGAGCCGAAGCGATTCAGAGGATGAGGCGGGCCCTGGACGAGTACAAGGTGGCGGGGGTCCGAACCACGATTCCCTTTTTCCACGCGGTCCTGGGTCATGAGCGTTTTCTTGGCGGCGACCTCCACACTCATTTCATCGATGAGCACGGTCTGCTTTCCGGTACCCTCCAGGGGAGCGACGGCCGCCTGCCCCGCATGATGGCGGCGCTCTACCACTATCTCGAGGCCCGGGAGGGCTCCTCTCCCGACTCGACGCCTGGTCGCCGCAGCCGCTGGAAAGACTACAATCGCTTTCCCAATCTCGATTCCCTGGAGGGGCCGTGAGATTCAGTGCCCTGGATGGCGACCAGACCGTCGAAGTGGATGTCACTGCCGAAGGCCGCGAAACCTTCACTGTGACCCTCGAAGAGCGGAACGGAGAATCTTCTCGAGAGACTTTGAAAGTCCTGCGACGCAGCGGAAACCGCTGGACCGTCGAGGTTGAAAATCGCGTCGAGGACTTCCTGGTCTGGCCCGAAGGGGACCGAACGGTGGTTCAGTGGAGACGTTCCACTTTCGAGGTCGACATCCTTCCGCTGCGGGAACGGCTTCGTCGACAGACGTCCAGTCGAGAGGCGGCGGGAGCGGCGGTTCTGAAGGCCCAAATGCCGGGTCGAGTTGTTTCCGTGCTCAAAGCTCCCGGCGAGACGGTCGAATCGGGGGAAGGCCTCGTCATCATCGAATCCATGAAGATGCAGAACGAGGTGAAATCCCCCAAGTCGGGGACGGTGAGTCGATGCGGCGTGGCGGAGGGCGGCACCGTCAACGCCGGCGACCTCCTATTCGAGATCGAATAAACGTGGCGCAGCCTTCCAGGCTGTGCTCCGGAAAAATGCCGGGTCCACAGCACAGGCAGGATGCCTGCAGGGGATGCGCTCCGAGAGAACTCGACGAGTGCACAGCACAGGCAGGATGCCTGCGCCACGTTCCAGGGGGGCGTTCCGAGAGAACTCGACGAGTCCGCAGCACAGGCAGGATGCCTGCGCCACGTTTCCAGGCTGTGCTCCGGAAAAATGCCGGGTGCACAGCGCAGGCAGGATGCCTGCGCCACCTTAGCGGGCGCCTTCCCGGTCGAGGTCGAGCGTCAGAAATCGCGCCTCGGTTCCGTGAGCCGCCAAGGTTGTCACCATCCAGTTCCCAATCTCCTCATGATCGCCTGCTGCCAACGCCACCAAGGTCGAACCGGAGCCGCTGATGGCCGTGCCCAGCCAGTTTTCTCGAAGACGGGACGGGATTTGATCGGGATCGAGCAGCTCGGACGCACCGGCTACCAGGGCGCAGCGGTAGGGTTGGTGTAAGGCGTCACGCATGGCCTCGCGGAGCAGGTGCGGGCGTCCGCTCTCGATGGCGTGGATGAGAAGAGCGCAGCGCTGAAGGTTGAAGACCACGTCGGCCGACTCATAGCTCCGGGGAAGAATACGCCGGGCGTCCGCCGTCGCCACTTCAAGCGACGGAATCGCCACGACGAATCTGCACTTCAATCGGGACGGCAGGGTTTCGGCGTCCACCCGTGGTCCGCGCGTCCGGGAGATGACGAATCCGCCCAGGAGACTCGCCGCCAGGTTGTCGGGGTGACCCTCCAGAGGGAGGGCCGTCTCGAGCACCTCCCGGTTGTCGAAATGATTTCCGCTGAGCCAGCCCGCCAGCCGTATTCCCGCGATGATCGCCGCGGCGCTGCTGCCCAGTCCGCGCCGCAACGGAATGTCGTTCTTCATGCGGATGCGAAGTCCCGGCAAAGGCGTGCCTGTTTTCGCGAGTCCGGCGTTCAAGGCCGACTCCAGCGCGTTCTCGCCTTTCCAGGGAGGGTTCCAATCGATTCCCGGCGAGTCTTTGCGCGTGGCTTGAACATGCAGGTGCAAAGACAGGGCCGCGGAAATGGTGTCGAAGCCGGATCCTAGATTGCTGCTGCTCGCCGGGACCCGGATCTTGAACTCGGAGGCCATCGGCCTATTCAACAACAAGACCGGCCAAGCGCCAAGTCCGGAGGCAACCGCCAAGGTCAGCCCCGCACTCCGAGGTTCTTTTCAGGGCAGCCGCTGCAGCAATACGATCTCGTAGACGATCAGGGCGAGGTAGAGTAAGAGCACCACGAACAAGGCGTATTTTCCGCTGAAGCGCGTACCTGCGAAGCGGTACTCTTTGTGAATCAGCATGAAGAAGACGCCCAATCCGGTCAGCAAATACTTGGCGACGAGGAAGGGAAGAGCGCCGTATTGAAGGAAGAAGTGCATCACCGGGTTGATTTCTTCGCCGCCGGCGGCCACCAGCCTCAGGGTGATCAGGGCGTCGGCCGCCGAGAAGACGATGACCAGCATGAAGACCACTACCGACAAGCGATCGTAGCGGTCGACATAATGGTGCCGATCACGATCTTCCTCCCGGATGCTCTTTCTCTGCCCGTAGAGGAGACTGTGCAGGGAGAGGGGGTTGGTCTGCTTCTTGCGTCGATCAGGACCGCTGTAGGGTCGGTCGGTTCCAGAATCCGGCATCCGCCCTAGTAGTGAGGTCAATCCGTTTTTGTCAAGGGTGGAGATCGCAGGCAAAGCTACAGAATTTGTCCGAACTGCCCTTTCTGGACGCTCTTGAGTGCTCGGCGCTGGAGCCTGGCGCCTTGTTGCCGGCGACACTCCTCTCTATACTCGGCCCCGATGAAACGACTCCAACTCGCCCTGATTTGCCTGTTTGCATTCACAACCGTTTCTTTGCAAGTACTGGCGTTCCAAGCCGCGATCCCGGAACCGGAGCAACACTTCGGTCACAGGGTCGGGGCGGATCGGAAACTGGTGAGCTGGCAGGGGATCGTGGACTACCTCACTTTGATCGGAGAGAGGTCGGGGAGAGTCAACGTCCGCAATCTGGGGGACTCCACGGCGGGAAGGCCGTTTCTGCTTCTCGAGATCTCCTCGGAAGAAACCATCGCCGACCTCGACAAGTACAAGACAATCCAGCAGCGCCTCTACTTCCAGGACCACCAACCCGGCCAGGATCCCGGCGCCGTCCATTCCGACGCGCAGCGAAAGGAGATTTTCGAGCAGGGCAAGGCGGTGGTACTCATCACCTGCACCATTCATGCGACCGAAGTCGGCGCCGCTCAAATGTCTCTCGAACTGGTCCACGAACTGGCAACCAGCGGCGAGCCTCGCATAGGAAACATCCTCGACAACGTCATCTTTCTGCTGGTTCCGAGCCTCAACCCCGACGGTCAGGCGATGGTCGCCGACTGGTACAACAAATGGGTGGGGACCGACCACGAGGCCAATCCCACGCCCTGGCTCTACCACCCCTTTGTCGGTCACGACAACAACCGTGACATGTACATGTACACCCAGGCCGAGACCCGTCACATCGGCCGCGTGCTCTACGAAGAATGGTTTCCCTCGATCTGGTTGGACGAGCACCAGATGGGCTCGACCGGCCCGCGCATCTTCACCATGCCTGCCACCGACCCCATCAACATCAACGTCCACCCCCTGATCTACCGGCTCAACGGTGTCTACGGACAAGCTCAGTCTGCGGCGCTGGAGGCCGCCGGCAAGACCGGGATCATCTACGACTACACCTACACCAACTTCTGGGAAGGTGCGATGGCCTGGACCGGCTGGTGGCACAACCAGGTGGGGATGCTCACCGAGGTGGCCAGCGTCCGACTGGCGACTCCGACCGAACAGCGCAAGGCCCGGCTGGGGCAACCGCCCTCGAGCAGTTCCGCAGACCGGCGAAGCATGCGCCGCCGCATGATGGAGGACCCCGAAGCCCCGCTTCCGGCGCCCCGTGACGTCCAGCCGCGAACCACCTACCCCCGTCCCTGGCTGGGGGGGAAGTGGACCCTGCGCGACATCGTCGACTATGAATTGATCGTCACCTACGCTCTTCTGGAAGCGGCCGCCAACACCCGCGGTCGGCTCAACCAACAGATTTATGAGATCAACCGCTCCACGATCGCCCGCTTCAGAAAAGAAGAGGAACAGGCCGCTGGAGAGCCTGGAGAGTCGTCGGAGACTGGCGAGGGTGGCCAAGACGCCGACCTGCTCGCCACCGGCTCTCCGGATGCGCCCTATGCGGCGATCGTCGCTGCCGAGCAACACGATCCGTTGACGGTGTTGAAAATGCTGCACCTGCTGGACCGCGCCGGCGTCGTCGTGGAGAGGGCCGTGGGAGAGTTTGAAGCCGGCGGCCGACTCCATCCCCCCGGAACGTTCGTCATCCGGCTGGCCCAGGTCTTCGGACGCTACGCCAAGGACATGCTGGAGCCGCAGACTTATCCCGAGGTGAGGCAGGCGCCGTCGCTGCCTCCTCGCCCGCCCTATGACGTGACGGCCTGGTCTTTGGGCATGCAAATGGGGGTGGAGGTTGAATTCGTCGACAAGCGATTCGAAGCCTCCCTGGAGCGAGTGGTCGACTGGAACCCGCCGCCCGGGGCGCTCACGGGTCGCGGACCCTTTTACGTGCTCGATTCCGCCGCCAACGACTCCTATCGGGTCGTCAATCGGCTGCTGGCGCGCAACACACCCCTGATGCGCGCGGCGTCCCCGATCGAGTTGGGATCGGAGGGCGGCGGAAAAACACTCTCGGCGGGCTCGTGGGTGATTCCCAGGGCGTCTTCCGCCCTGGTGGAGGAGCTGGCACGCCAAACAGGACTTCGGATCCACAGCCTCTCGCGCCTGCCCGATAGTGAACTTCTGGTGGTCCGAAAACCGCGCATCGCCCTCTATCAGCCCTGGGGATCGAACATGGACGAAGGCTGGACGCGCTGGCTCCTGGAAGATTTCGCTTTCGACTACACGACGCTTCACCCCCAGGACCTGCGCGCCGCCGGAGCCGGCGATGCTGAGGGACACGGGATCCCCGCGGAAGTGCGGAGCGACTGGCCCCCCCATGTGGCGGGACGCGCCCCTGCCGAGGTCTCCGGCTCACCGCTTTCGGAGCGCTTCGACGTGTTGGTGTTCGCCCATCAG
>JBFGHF010000242.1:0-6389 GCA_041578355.1 Acidobacteriota bacterium | reverse complement strand
TCGACTCGATCCCGACCTCGGCCAATGCCGAGGATCACGTTTCCATGTCGGCCAACGCTGCACGCCATGCTGGCGAAGTTCTGCAGAATGTCACCCATGTTCTGGCCATCGAAACGATCTGCGCTCTACAGGCTTTGGACATTCGAACGCGCTTCATGGGTCCGCTGGTGCGCCAGCGAATCAGGCTTAGGGAACGAAGAAGGGGGCAGGGGACTGGTGGGCAGCGGACGGCTTCGATCGACGACATGCGGAAGGTGGGTTGGTACATCAAACGGGAATACGGGCAGATCGCGATGATTCTCTTTCCCGAATGGGCGCGCTGGCGGGCCAGCCAAAAACATCCCGTCCTGGAGGGGGAAATCAAGCCCGGGTATGAGATTCAAGAATCGGACATTCCGCGCCGGGGGTATGACTGGTTGAATACCGAAGAGCTAACGCTCACCGGTCCGACGCGAGCGGTCTGGGAACTGCTGCGGGATGAAAGCGGCTATGCCATACCGGTGATTCATCACGACGGTGTGCTGGGAGAAAAAGAGAAGATTTGGGGGTTGAACGACACCGTGGCCCGGAGCTTTCAAGAGTTTCCCCCGTCGGATCTCATCGAGCGCACCGCTCGAGCCATCATCAGCGGCGATCTGAAGAATGCCGCCTGGTCGGCCCTGCCGGCGGATTGAACCCCTCTCAGACTCAAAATCTGATGGGGTGGCGCCTCGAGTTCGCAGCTTTGCAGGTCTGCGCGGTTCAGGGCGCGCCTGGAACGCAGGCATCCTTGCCTGCAATTCAGGCGGACCAGTTTCGGATGACTTGCGACGCCTTCTCGATGTCGACGGTCTTCTGCTGGCGTGCAGCGAGATTCTTGATGGTCACCTGAGACTTCTCCAACTCGTCGGGTCCGAGAATGGCCACGAAGGGGATTCCCTTTTTGTCCGCGTAGCGGATCTGCTTGCCCAGCGGTAACGCCTCGTGGGAGAGTTCGACGTTTATTCCCCGGCTTCGCAGCTCCTTGCCGAGTCGCAGACAGGCGTGGATCGTCGATTCGTCGAATTGTGAGATGAGGACTTCGCAGACCGTCCGGCGCACCTGGGGAGGGAACATGTCGAGCTCCTCCATGGCGTCGATGATTCTTTCGATTCCGATGGTGGTGCCGGTTGCCGGAAGACTCTCTTTCTGGAACATGCCGATCAGGTTGTCGAAGCGACCCCCGCCGGTGATGCTGGGCATGGGAGGTTCCACAATGGTGGTCTCATAGATGGGACCGGTGTAGTACTCCAGTCCCCGCACCATCGCGAATTTGACGGCGCAACGCTGCTCGGGGATTCCCAGCGTTTCCAGATAGGAGACGATCTTCTCCAACTCGGCGATCCCCTCCAGAGCTGTCGGATGCCCCTGGAGACTGGCCGCCAAGTCGCTGAGGATCGCTTTGTTGTCGCCGGAGATCTGCAGCAGGTCCAGCAGCCGGTCCACGACATCCTCGGGAATCTCCTGAGACTGCAACTCTCGGCGCACTCCCCTGAGTCCGATCTTCTCGAGCTTGTCGATGGATCGGTAAAGCCCCGGAAGAAGTGCATCGGGAACCCCTGCGAACTCACCAATGCCGGTGAGGATTTTTCGATTGTTGATGTGGGTTGTGAATTGCCTGAAACCGAGCCTGGTCAGGATCTCATGGATGACGTTGAGTGTTTCGGCGTCGGCGATCACGCTGGAACTGCCCACCGTGTCGGCATCGCACTGGTAGAACTCGCGATAGCGTCCTCGCTGAGGCCGATCGGCCCGCCACACGGGAGCGATCTGGTAGCGCTTGAAGGGCTTGATCAGGTCCCTGTGCATGGCCACCACCCGGCAGAGCGGAACCGACAAGTCGTAGCGCAGCGCCAGCTTTTCCTTGCTCTTTCCGTGGCTCGCCTGGTACATCAGCCTCTCGGCGTCCGCCCCGTATTTGCCTTGAAGCGTCTCGTTCAGCTCCATTGCCGGAGTTTGCAGCGGTTCGAATCCGAACTCCTCAAAGACGCTTTGAATCGTGTCGATGACATATTGCCGACGGATCATTTTTTCGGGAAGAATGTCCCTCATTCCCCTCGGTAGACGGGCACTCAGCCTGGCCATGCGCTAGCCTTCCTTTCCCTGATCAGGATTCACCGCCTGCGTCGCCTTCCCGGCAAAATCACTCCCCTGTTTCTCGAACAAGAGGATCGAGAAATACCGGTTCGAGTCGGAAGAGTGCGCCACCTCGTTCAAGCCGAACGTACGAAGCATTTTAGTCAATCGGACAGGCTCGAACTTGCGGCTGATCTCCACCAGAATCCGCTCTCCCTCGAGCCAGTTGTAGGTCACGCCGATTCCGGGAAAGCGAATCTCCTGATCGGCCAGACAGACGGCTGACATCTCCACCTGCTGTCGGTAGCGATTGTATTCAGAACAATACTCCATTCGCTCGCGCTCGAAGTTGCTGCCCGCCAACCGGTTCACATGGTCGAAGGCATTGAGAATGAATTCGGCGGTGATTCCCAGAGAATCGTTGTAGGCGGCTTCCAGGACGGCGGTGTCTTTGACGCGGTCGACACCGAGCAGAAGAAAATCGCCCGCAACCATGTTGTCGGCGAGCAGAGAGAAGAAGCGCAAAAAGTCGCCGCCTCCAAGATTGCCCACGGTGCTTCCCAGAAAAAGAAACAGCCGTCCGCTGGGCCGCTCCATGTCCTGGAGAGCTTCCTCGTATCTGGCCACCAACCCCTGGAAAGTGACTTGAGGCAGTGACTCTTGAATGCGCCCCGAAGCCTCTTGCAGAGCTGCCTGGCTGACGTCGATCGGGACAAAGATGGAGGGGCCGCACTGTCGAGAGGTCTCCTCGAGCAGTCTCATCGTTTTGGTTGACAGGCCCGCGCCGAACTCAACGAGAATACGGGGCCGGACGGTCTCGATGATGCCTTCGGCGATCTCCTCGAGGATGGCGTCCTCGGTTCGCGTCAGATAGTACTCGGGCAACTCGCAGATTCTCTCGAAGAGCCGAGATCCCTTCTTGTCGTAAAGATAGGCAGCGTTCAACCAGGGTGGCTGATCGAGCAGCGTTCGCGACACTTCGAGGTCCGGGCTGCTCAGATCCTCCGGAATCCGTTTCCAAAGGTCGGGTGCGGCTGGTTGCCAGTTGACAAGCCTGGATTCCTTGATCGGGATGTTGCTCGCTGTCTTTTTCATGGAGAAAAGAGAAGACTCTTCAACTTCGCTTGCCTTGCGATGCGGTCGATCGCTGGAGTCAGCGCACCGGGGCGTTCAGGATTGCCGTGTTAGGTGAGCTTGGGGTGACCGACGGGACTTGAACCCGCAACCTCTGGATCCACAATCCAGAGCTCTAACCAATTGAGCTACGGTCACCGCAGTCTTCACGGGGCAAGAAGAATACCATATCGGGAAATTTTCAAGCTTCGACCCCACCCGGGAGAGATAGCAAAAACGGGGGTCTTTTCCGTTTTTTCAATTTTCAAGCTGTGACCCCCTTTTTTTGATGGGGCGGTTCCGGCGAACGATGCAGCTGTGACATCATGGCCCCTTGATGTTTTTGCCATCGGAATGGCTGGGAGCCGCCGCCGGGCGCCCCGCTCGACAGAAGCGGACTGGGTCGATTCGTCGACTCCTGCACGGCCGGCGATCGAAGTTCGCGGTTTTTCTTTCCTTCCTGCTTCTGCTGCTTTCGGCCTCTTGCTCCTCGGTGGCCGAGACCAAAGATGACCCCACCCTCCTGCTCCTCTCCTTCGACGGCTTCCGTTGGGACTACTTGGAAAAGGCGGCCACGCCGAATCTCGACCGCCTGGGCGGGGAAGGGGTCAAAGCCGAGCGTTTGATTCCCGTCTTCCCCACCAAGACCTTTCCCAATCATTACTCCATCGTTACCGGACTCTATCCCGAGGAGCACGGTATTGTGGCCAACAACATGTACGATCCCGAATTGGGCAGGTTCAGCCTCAGCAACCGCGAGGCCGTGGAAAACCCGCGCTGGTGGGCCGGAGAGCCGATCTGGGTGAGCCTGGCCAAGCGGGGCGAAGTCTCGGCCACCCTCTTTTGGCCGGGATCCGAAGCACCCATCGGGGGCCACTACCCCACATATTGGGAGAAATACGATTCCGACGTCCCCTATCGCGACCGCCTCGAGCAGATCCTGGCGTGGATCGAGATGCCCGAACCTCCGCGCTTCATCGCCGCCTATTTTGCCGCCGTCGACGCCGCGGGTCACGATTTCGGACCCGACTCGGAAGAAGTCCGCGAAGCCATCGTCCGACTCGATGGCACGCTGGGCCGCCTGATCCAGGGCCTGGAAGACCGCAACCTTTTCGATACAGTCAATCTGATCGTGGTTTCGGATCACGGCATGACCGAGCTCGATCCGGGACGGAAGATATTCCTTGACGATTATCTGGACCTTTCCACACTGCAGGTGATCGACTGGTCTCCCGTCTTGGCGATCCGTCCTGGCGACGGGGCGCTCGACCAGGCCTACCGTGCGCTTGCCGAGGCCGACGAGCCCTGGTCTGTTTATCGCAAGGAGGACCTTCCGGAGCGCTTTCGAATCCGACGTCATCATCGCGTGGCGCCTCTGATCGCGGTGGCCGACGAAGGGTGGGAGATCACCAGCCGCGAGCGAAACGGGAGAGCCAGAGTCAAGGCTGGCGAGCACGGGTTCGACAGCAATCTGCTCTCGATGCACGGGATCTTCCTGGGCCGGGGGCCGGCTTTCCAGCGCGGGAAAAAGATCCCACCCTTTGAAAGCGTCCGGGTCTACGATTTAATGGCCCATTTGTTGGGGCTGGAAAACGTGCCAAAATCAATCGATTCGAAGTTCTGGGAGCCTGTTCTAAAAGCGGGTTCGGATTGATCGTTGTTCGGATCCTCGGATTAGGGAAGCTTGCACTCCTCATGAACATTACATCTCGTTCCCAATTGCGTCTGGTGATAACGATTTTGACCGCGGGTTCCTTGCTGGCTCTGCAGGCCGAGCCTCCGCGCCGAGTCGACGACTCGCTCTTCGAGCGACTCGAGTACCGCCATATCGGACCGATCGGCAACCGGGTCAGCGCCGTTGCAGGTGTTTCGGGCGACTGGAACACCTATTACATCGGGGCCGCGTCGGGAGGCGTCTTCAAGAGCGAGGACGGGGGCGCCTCCTGGAAACCGATTTTCGACTCCCAGCCCGCCCAGTCGATCGGCGCACTGGCCGTGGCTCCCTCGGATGCCAACGTGATCTGGGTGGGGACCGGGGAAGCCAAGATCCGCAGCAACATCTCGATCGGAAACGGGGTCTACCGTTCCACCGACGGGGGAAGAAGCTTCACTCATCTGGGATTGGAAAAGACGGGTCGGATCGCGCGCATCGTGGTCCACCCCGCCGATCCGGACGTAGCCTGGGTGGCGGCCTTGGGCCATTGCTACGGACCGCAGCCGGAGCGGGGAGTATTCCGAACGCTCGACGGCGGCCGCAATTGGGAAAAGGTCCTCTTCGTCGACGAAGACACGGGCGCCTCCGATCTCATCATCGATCCCTCCAATCCCCGCATCCTCTTCGCCGGAACCTGGCAGATGGCCATCTGGACCTGGGGACGCCAGAGCGGCGGTCCGGGTAGCGGGCTGCATCGCTCCACCGATGGCGGCGCCACCTGGGAACGGCTCAGCGGACAAGGTCTCCCCAAGGGGCCCTGGGGGAAGGTCGCGCTCTCCACGACCCGAGCCAACCCTCAGCGTGTCTATGCGCTGATCGAAACCAACTCGAACGAGGAATTCGAGCCGATCGAGCAGCATCAAGGGGTGCTCTGGCGCTCGGATGACGGGGGGGATGGCTGGAAAAAACTCAATAGCGATCACGTTTTGGCTCAAAGACCTCATTACTATTCGAGGGTGGTGGCGGCGCCCGACGATGAGAATACGGTCTATTTCCTCTCGACGCAGGCAAGCGTCTCTCTCGACGGCGGCGCGACCTCGCGACGCTTTCCGGTGGCTGGCGACCACCACGACATGTGGATCGACCCAGGCAGCCCCCAACGCATGATCGTGGGCCACGACCAGGGGATCAGCATCTCCACCAACGGAGGCCGCTCCTGGCATCGTCCCCAGCTTCCCATCGCCCAGATGTACCATGTCCACACCGACCGCAGGATCCCCTACAACGTCTACGGAAACCGCCAGGACGGTCCTTCCATGGCGGGGCCCAGCAACACCCTGACGGGGTCGGTCATTCCCATCGGGGCCTGGCATTCGGTGGGGGGCTGCGAATCCGGCTTCGCCATTCCCGATCCCGAAGACCCGCACATCGTCTGGTCGGGTTGTTACGAGGGCATCCTGGACCGGTACGACGCCCGCACCGGTCACAGCCGCAACGTCAGCGTCTGGCGCGACAACGCCGAAGCTTG
>JBFGHF010000241.1:0-6389 GCA_041578355.1 Acidobacteriota bacterium | reverse complement strand
GCACCGTCCGGGTGTCCCGTTCCTTTCCCGTGGGGACGGCGAGCGAGCCGTAGAGGTCGGGGCGGCGAGCCCGGATCCAGCGGACCCCGGTGGCCTGGTGGCGCAGCGAGAGGTCCAGGTCGGCCACGACCATGTCGTCGCCCGCCTTGCAGGTTTCGGCCAGGATGCGCCCGTAGGGATCGATGATCATGGCGTTGCCGGTGCGCACCTCGTCGTCGTCGGGACCCACGCCGTTGGAGAAGAGCAGAAAGAGCCCGTTGTCGTGAGCGCGGGAGGGCAGCCAGCGCATCAGCCAGCCCCGCCCCTTTTCGCCTCGCAGCTCGGCTTGGATGGCCTGCGGATTGGTCTCCCGCTCCTCCCAGATGCGGCGCTCGATGACGCCCATGGCGTAAGGGCTTCCCGAGTTGCAGCCTCCGGTCTGGTGGGGCGCCAGGAGGATCTCAGCGCCCTCCAGGGCCGTGGCCCTCACGTTTTCAACGAGGTTGTTGTCGTAACAGGTGAGGACGCCCAGCCTGCCCTGCGGCGAATCGAAAACGGTGAATCGATCACCCGCGGAAATGTGGGGGCTGATGAAAGCGTGGATCTTGCGGTGACTCGCCCAGCGGCCGTCGGGCAGGGCCACGAAATAAGAGTTGTAGAGTTTCTCGTCCTCGACTTCCACCAGCCCGGCGCCGATCGTCATTCGATGGACTCGGGAAAGCTTCAGCAACTCCCGGCAAGCCGGGCCGCTCGGAACGGGCTGTGCCAGCGCCGCCAATTCCGGCCGGGAGAGACGGCGGAGGTGCCAATAGCCGGAGAGGCAGCACTCGGGAAAGCAGATCAGCTCGATTTTCTCCGTCGCTGCGCGCTCCACGAACCGCCCAACGACCCCCAGGTTGGCCTCGATATCGCCCGGGGCATGCTGGAACTGGACAGCGGCGGCGCGGACGGTCCTCTGTGGTCCTCCGTCCTCCGTGCTGCGTCCGTTGTTTTCCGCTCCCGGTGGGTTTTCAGTTGCCATTACGCACCCTGTCTGCAATCAACGAAGTACCGTACATCCTGCGATTCGCCGGCACCCGTGACGGAGCCGCGTTCGTGAGAACGCGGACCAGCGGCCGCGGGAGTTTGTCTTCGTTCTCACGAACGAAGCTCGGTCAGGGTCGGCGCCTCTGAAATCTCAGGTTCTTCACCCGGCCGGCTTGCAGAACGAAGCCGATCACGTTCCCCTCGCTGTCCTTCTCGAATTGAAATCGGCCCAGTTCGGAGCTAGCCGAGGCGTCCTCGCGCACGGTGACCGGCTCGGGGGACCGCTTTCCCACCTTGAGCAGGAGCTTTCCCTCTTTGGATTCCAAGCTATAGTCGGCGTTCAGCTCGGAGCTGAAGTAAGTCCCGGCGTAAGCCTGCAGATCCGGCCCGCTGAGAGCCCGGCCGGGAACCCGCGGAGCGGGGACCGAGCTTGCGCCCCGGTGAAACGTCAGCCTGTGGACGGCGCCGCTGTCGTCTCGCTCGAACTGAATCAGAGCGTCCACCGCAGCGAGTCTGAAATTGTCCCGGGCGACCGGCTCGAGCTCGAACTTGCCCTGTGCCGTGGCGTTGGCGAAAAGCTTGCGTTCCTCCACCGTCACTTCGATGATCACACCCGGCTCGACCTCGTAGGTCCCCTCGTAGGCGTCCCAGTCGTCGGGCGGTAGGGGCTCGTCTGGCGGAGGCACGTGGGTTTCTCCCTCTTGCTCTTCCTCTCTTGCTTGGAGCGATTCGGCCAACACGATGTCGGCGACCTCGTCCGCCAAATCGGAGGGGCGCGTCTGAGACAGATTGCACAGGCAGACGATGCTGACCCGCTGTTCCGGGAAGCGCACCATGTCGGCCCGGAAGCCCACGAAAGCGCCCCCGTGCCGTACGGTTTTCAGTCCCCGGTAGGATCCGACACGAAGGCCGAAGGCGTAATCGATGGGTTCGCCGTTGTTGAGGGTGGTGGGGCTGTGCAGGGTCTCGGCGACGCCGAGGCGGTCCTGGTAGAAGTTCCGGTCCCAAAGCAGCAAATCCTCGACGCTGGTCAAAACCCCGCCGTCCCCGATCATCGGCAGCCTGGTCATGTTGATGCGGAAGCCGTCGGCTGTGCGGCTGTAACCCGTCGCTCGTCGGGGAACGATGTGCTCGTGGTCGTTGTGAAAATGGCTGTTCTTCATTCCCAAGGGCTGGAAGATCTGCTCACGGGCGAAGTCCTTGAGATTCTTCCCGGAAACTCGTTCCACTATGTAGGCGAGGAGCACGTAGTTGGAGTTGCTGTAAAGGTATTCTTCGCCGGCCGGGAAGTTGGGCTCTCTTTGGCGGAAAAGCATCTCCAGGACTTCCGCGTCGGTGTAGTAGTCGTCGGAGCGGAGCCCAGAGAGCATGGCCAGGACCAGGTAATCGCGGAGCCCGCTGGTGTGATGGAGCATGTGGCGGATGGTCACCGGGCTCGAGTAGCGGGGAATCTCGGGCAGGAAGCGCTGGATCTCGTCGTCGAACGAGAGTTTGCCCTGCTTGGCCAGGAACACGATCGCGGCGGCAGCGAATTGTTTCGATGTGGAGCCGATCCGGAAGACCGTGTCGCTGGAATTGGCGATGCCCCACTCGAGGTTGGCCATGCCGTAGCCCCGTTGGTAGACCAGGTTCCCGTCGCGAATCACTCCCAAGGCGCATCCCGGCGAATTGGTCCGATCGTATTCGGAGAAGACCGCGTCGAGCTTTTGCCGTGTTTCGGCGGGAATCGTCGACTGGGCGAGGGGCCAGGCGGGAATCAGAAAGAGCCATGCAATCAGAATGCGCTGCATCCGCCCAGTTTTCCTACAAACGAACAAGGGTTGCAAGTGGACAGGCGCATTCCGGATTCGATAGCGAATTGCGAGAGCGATATCGAGAGGATTGTCCAAGCTCTCGGGGACTCCGAGAGAGCCCGGTTATTCGATGGAGGATGGTCCGTCGCGCCACGCTTATCCCGATCAATCCGCGCAACCTGGCAACGGAACAACAAACCCAGAAGCCTTCTTGATCCCCCGCCCATCGAGGCGTAGCATGGATTGGTAGGTTTATAAACATTTGTAGTTTTCAAGGTTGCTCACGACGGGCCGCTGGTCCGGCCTGCAGCCACGCCCGAAAGTCCAGGCTTTTCGACATACCGGAGGTGGGCAGGCCCGCCAAGGGCGCTCCGGCCGTCCGGCAACCTCGATGACACCCGGGGAGGTCGACGTGAAAAAGTACTGGATTGTTGGACTTGCGCTCTTTCTTTTGGCGACGGGCCAATCTGTCCTTCTGGCTCAATCAGAGGCGCAGGGGGTTGTAACCCTACCGGGTAGATTTCCCCCCGCTGGGATCGACGAGTTTCCGGTTTCCATCGCCCAGATCGCGATCGACTTTACCCTGGATGGAATCCCCGAAGGCGACCTCAGCGCCGAAGGCCCCTTCGTCGTCGAGCGGGGCGACCCGCGTCCCGAAGGCGGCAGCAACGTCATCGACGTGGAAATCGTCCAGATGAATCTGACTGGCACGAGTCCGCTGGGTCCGGTCCGGATTCGGGAGAGTCCCACCAGGCGTTCGGTTGGAAGAATCGTGGCCTTGCAGGAAGAGAGCGACTTCCCGGCCGACAGCTTCTTTGACGTCTTCGTGGAGATTCAGATCGGCGACACGCAGTTCGAAAATCGAACCCCGATCCGCATGCAGGCGATCATCAACGAGATTCCACCGCGGATCACAGTCTACCGGTCTCTGGCGGATCCCGTCGTCGAGTTGTTCATAGTCGGCACTGATATTCTCGCCGCGCTTTTTCTGCACGTCGCTCACGCCCCCAACCCGGATTTCGAGCCGACCCTGCATGATTTGAAGATCCTCATCGAACGAGTGCAACTCAAGATCGATCTGGTCAACGCCAAGATGGATCTGTTCGAAAAAAACCAGACGCAGGGACTCGTCAGCCGGCTGCTCTTTCCCTACAACGTTTCGGTTGCTCCCTTCTTCGAAACGGGTATAGCCATCGACAACATCACCAACCTCTTTGGCGGAGGCACGGCGGGCGCCGTGAGTTTTTCGCTCGTGCCGGCCAACAACCCTCAGCAGCCCATCGCGGTGAGCAGCGCACAGTTGGTCGGGATCGCGGGCGGTCTGGACAATCAAGGCAATATACCCCCCGGGGGAACGATGACCGTCCTGGTGAATCAACTGCTCGCGGCGGCCGGCCTTGCTGGCCAAGCCTTCACCGGGCAGATTCTGGCCCAGACAGATTTTCCTGCGGCCCAGGGGATCAACTTCATCTCCGATCCGGCTTTCAATCGCCAATCGCAGGGGTACCCGGCGGTTGTGATTCGGTAGTCTGATGGGGGAATGGCGGCGTGGGCACCCGGTCCCGTGTTGCCCTGGTCGGTGTTGTTTGTTCCTTGGTTCGCATGAGCCGAATCCGGGAACGCGCTAACATGGAATCTCCAACACGGATCACCGAACAGGGAACCGGGAATGGGGTCGACCCGCGCCCTACTCGTCTCCCCAGGGCGGGCAGGAACAGAAGAAGTTGCGGTCGCCGTAAGCGTTGTCGATGCGGGCCACCGAAGGCCAGAATTTTCGTTCGCGCACCCAGGGGAGAGGATGGACGGCCTCTTGGCGCGTGTAGGGCCGGTCCCACTCGCCCAGTAGCGAGTCGGCTGTGTGAGGTGCGTTCTTGAGCGGGTTGTTCTCCTGATCGTAGCGGCCTTCTTCGATCAACCGGATCTCCCGGCGGATCGCGATCATGGCGTCGCAGAAGCGGTCCAGTTCCTCTTTCGACTCGCTCTCGGTGGGCTCGATCATCAAAGTGCCGGCCACCGGCCAGGACATGGTGGGAGCGTGGAACCCGAAGTCCATCAGGCGCTTGGCCACATCGTCGACGTCCACGCCGGCCGAGGCCTTGAGCGGTCGCAGGTCGACGATGCACTCGTGGGCGACCCGTCCGTTGCGTCCGCTGTAGAGGATCGGGTAGTGGTCGGCGAGGCGCGCCGCGATGTAGTTGGCGTTGAGGATGGCGACCTGGGTGGCTTTGAGAAGCCCGTTGCCGCCCATCAGGGCGATGTACGCCCAGGAGATGGGGAGGATTCCGGCACTGCCCCAGGGCGCGGCTGAAATGGGGCCGATGCCTGTCGAGGGACCCGCTTCGGCAACCAGGGGATGGTTGGGCAGGAATGGCTCGAGGTGCGGGGCGACCCCCACGGGGCCGACCCCGGGGCCGCCGCCGCCGTGGGGGATGCAGAAGCTCTTGTGGAGGTTGAGATGGGCCACGTCGACGCCCAACTCGGCGGGCTGGCAGAGCCCCACCAGTGCGTTGAGGTTGGCGCCGTCCAGATAGACCTGCCCCCCGTGCCGGTGGACGATCTCGCACATCTGGCGGATACCCGGCTCGAACACTCCGTGAGTCGAGGGGTAGGTGATCATCAGGACGGCGAGCCGATCCTGATGAGTGCGAGCTTTCTCGGCCAGGGCCTCGAGGTCCACGTTGCCCCCTTCGTCGCAGGGCACAACGACCACCTTCAGCCCCGCCATGGAAGCGCTGGCGGGATTGGTGCCGTGGGCGGACGAGGGGATCAGGCAGACGTCGCGCGATCCCTCTCCGCGGCTCTCGTGAAAGCGCCGGATCATCAACAGACCCGCGTACTCCCCCTGCGAACCGGCGTTGGGCTGCAGCGAAACGCCCGAGAAGCCGGTGATTTCCGAGAGCATGCCCTCCAGGCCGCGGATCAATTCCAGATACCCGGACGCCTGCGAAACCGGGGCGAAAGGGTGGAGCCCGGCGAACCCGGGAAGGGAAACCGGAAGCATCTCCGCCGTGGCATTGAGCTTCATCGTGCAGGAGCCGAGCGGAATCATGGAATGGGTCAACGACAGGTCTCGGCTCTGCAACCTGTGGAGGTAGCGCAGCATTTCGGTTTCCGAGTGGTAGCTGTTGAAAACCGGATGGGCGAGAATCGGGGTTTCCCGCCGCAGTTCCTCGGGAATGGCTTCGGCGACTGCGGAGTCGAGATCGGCGGCGCTGAAGTCGGGTTGGTCTCCCGAGAAGACGCGCCAGAGGTCCTGAAGGTCGGAAGCCAGGGTGGTCTCGTCCAACGAGACGCCGAGGGTGTGGTTGTCGATCTGTCTCAGGTTGATGCGCGCTTCCTCGGCGCGCTTCAAGATCTGCGCAAAGCGCTCTCCCGCGGGAACCGCGAGGGTGTCGAAGAAATGTTCGCTACGCGGCGGAGACCCCAGTCGGCGCAGTCCCTCGGCGAGGATGGCGGCCAGCCGGTGGACTCGGCGGGAGATCTTGGTCAGTCCGGCGGGGCCGTGGTAGACGGCGTACATCGAGGCCATGACCGCCAGAAGGACTTGGGCCGTGCAGATGTTGCTGGTGGCCCGCTCGCGGCGGATGTGCT
>JBFGHF010000240.1:0-6390 GCA_041578355.1 Acidobacteriota bacterium | reverse complement strand
GGTTCCCTCCGGCGCCACCAAGACCGAGCCCGTGACGGTGGTGGACGGCGAGGAGGCGTCGGTGCCGTCGCCCGAGTGTGACGCCGCGGCCTTCGGGAGCATCTCGGGGCGGGTCTGCCGAATCAGTCGAATCAGCTCCAGGCGCCACTCGCTTCCCGCTTCCAAACCGCCGTCTGGCCAACCCAGGTTCTGCCGAAACAGCAATTGCAGGGCGCGAGCCGCTCTGGTCGCCTCTTCGAGGCGTTGCTCCATCGTTCCGCGGGTTCCCAACTCGCCCCCAGTGAGGTCGACCGCCCCGACCCGATATCCGTGCTCGCTCAGCCGCAGCAGCGTCCCTCCGCAACCCAGCTCAATGTCGTCGGGATGGGCGCCGATGGCGAGCACGTTTACCGGTTGAAGCTTCCCGATGTCGAGTTTCCGGTGAGGCATGGCGTGGCCACGTATCCTAAAAAAAGACCGATTCAAGGAAGCAGAGCTGGCTGAGCCGCAGACCTCTCAGGTCCCGAAGAGCGCATCTACAGACGAACCGGAGCGCCCTCCAAAAGGGGCGCCACGGCCGCTTTTACCGCAGCTTTCTCCTCGTCGTTCAGGGGATAGAGCGGAGCTCGGCAGTACCTTCCTTCCAGACCGGCCAGATCCATCGCATATTTCAGTCCCGGGACTCCGTAGCCGCTGGTCAACGCTTGCGCCACCCGAAACAGCTCCCCCTGAGCAGCCTTGAAATCCTCTCCCGACAAAACGCGCTGCAACACCTGAACAGGTAGATTCGGGAAGGCACAGGCGACCGCCAGGATTCCCGCCCGGATTCCGAGCGTAAGGGAGGGACCCCAGATTTGAGCCGATCCGAGGAGCACCTCGAAACTTCGGTCGGCGATCTTCTCCAGAACAGCTTCGACGTAGATCAGATTGCCGGAGCTGTCCTTCATGCCCACGACACGTTCGTGACCGGCCAGCTCCGCGATCAAGTCGGGTGGAAGCGCCAAGCCCGAATATTGCGGAACGTTGTAAAGCAGAATCGGGAAAGGAGATCGCGCGGCGATCTCCAGGAAAACCCGCCGCATCGCCTGCACACCCATCCGATTGCGGTAATAGCCGGGCACGCTGACCAGCAAGGCATCGACGGGTAGATCGTCGACCTGCTCGACAAAGGTCAGATTGTCGCGGAGGCTGGCGCCGTTGAGTCCCACGACGAGTTTCCGCTCCGTCCCTTCAAGCTGCCCCGAGACACGACGGACGATCTGTTGTTTCTCCTCATCGTCCAGATGTACCGCTTCGCCGTTCGAACCGAGCAGCAGAAGTCCTGAAAGCTCGGTTCGAAGGTATGCCTCGATGTTGCGTTGCAAGGAATCGAAAAGAATGCTCCCGTGCTCATCGAACGGTGTGGTAACCGGAGGAATCACCCCTCGAAAAATCATCTTGCCCTTTCCCTAGCCAATTCTCCGTGGAACCGGGTGCCTCGTGAAGGACTCATTCCGATTCCCCCGCGGCACCGGCGCGCATCGGCAGCACTGCCAGCGTAGATCATAACCGGTTTTTGCAGACCAGGACGAACCGGCCCGAGCCGCGGAGAACGCGAGGTTTTCAGGCCCTCGCGTTCTCCTGCGGCTCGCAGTTCCCCGCTTCGGGCTGCGCGTTTCAACGATTGCTCTCGAGCGAACCCGGTTTTTTGGGTGGGGGTCCCTTCTTGGGGGCTCCCACGGTGATCAACTTCTCGACTTTGAGAAACTTCTTCTCGCCGATACCCCGGACGTTCATCAGTTCCTCGATTCGCTTGAACGCCCCGTTCTTCTCCCGATACTCGACAATCCTGCCGGCCAAGGCCGGACCAATGCCCGGCAATTCGGTCAGCCGGGTCCGGGACGCCGTGTTGAGGTTGATCTTTTTGCTCTGGGTCGTCGCTGTTTCCCAGCTGCATGTCAGCACCGCCAGAGCGACGAATGTCGTCAGAAACTGTCGTCTTCTCATGACTTCCTCCTTGATGAAAGTTTCTGACTACATAAACGGGCGAGATCGGAAATCCACGAAAGTTTTTTCGCAAACACCCACCAATACGAAGAAAAAACCTGAGGCGACAGGTTCTACAGCAGGGCTGCATACCAGTCGATCCAAGCGTTTCCCCAGAGGGTTACGATGATCGCGGCCAACCCCAGAAAGGTGCCGAAGGGGAGTTCGTAGTTGCGACTCTTGCGGGAAGCATACATGAAGACGGCGCCGATCAGAGCTCCGGCCAGGGATCCTACGAAAATGGTGAGCCAAGCCAATCGCCAACCCAGAAAAGCCCCCACCATGGCCATCATCTTGATGTCTCCGAACCCCATCCCTTCACGGCCTCGGAACTTCAGATACAACGTTGCCACCAACCAGAGGATGCCACCACCGCAGAGGATGCCCAACGCGGACTGCAGATAGGCTTCCCAGAGGTTCGTGAATCCCAGCAGTTCGGGGGATTGTAGAGGAGCGAGCAGGAAGCCCAAGACGGTGCCTCCCAAGGTGATCGGGTCGGGCAGAATGCGCTCCCTCAGGTCGATGAAGACCAGCACGATCACCATGCAGAAGAAGAAGGCGTTGAGCAGCGCCGCCGTCGTGAGCCCGAAAGTCAGCACGGCGAGACCCAGGCAGATCGAAGTGAGAATCTCCACCAGCGGATACTGCCAGGAAATCGATTTGCCGCAGAAGGCGCAGCGGCCTCGCAAGAGCAAGAAACTGATGACGGGAACGTTGTGCCACCAACGCAATTGCGACCCGCATTGCGGACAGGCCGAGCGCGGCGTAACAACAGACTTCTCGAGCGGCAAGCGAACGATGCAGACGTTGAGAAAGCTGCCCACGAGAAGTCCGAAGAGGGCAGCGACGAGAGCGGTGGTGAGCACCGGTGGATTATACGCCAAAGGGCGGACCGGAGAATGGCGAAGGAAAATGAATGACGTCGAGTCGGCAGGCCCGGCGGGAAAGCCCCGACTTCGAACATCTCATTTGGATTTCGGCGGGCACAAAAAAGGGCGACGGATTTCTCCGCCGCCCTGAAAGGCACAGACTTCCGAAGATCTTAGCGTGGAGGATCCTTGTCGGGATCCTTCTCCCGCTTGAGCGTCGGCCGGTCTTTCTTCAAAGTCGGCTTCTCGCGCTCACTGCGGTCGGTGTTGGTCTTGCGCTTGAGGGTCGGCCGTTTGGAGCCTGCGGGGCCAACGTCTCCGGGAGTCAGAAGCTTGTTGTCGATCTCGATCAGACGCGCCTTGACTCGATCGAACTCGGAGGTGCTGACTACGTACTCCGCCTTGGCGGGCAGGTAGCTGATCTCTTCCTGCACGTGTCCGATTCGGTTCTCCAGGGTGGGATGGGTCCGGAAGAAACTGGCGAATTTGCCGGGCTTTTCTTTCTCCTTCGCCTGCAGCTTCTCGAAGAAGGTGATGTACCCCACCGGATCGAAGCCGGTGTTCCAGAGGTACTGGGTTCCCAGTTGGTCCGCTTCCGCCTCCGATTTCCGGGTGATTCCCAATACGGCCAGGGAAAGGCCGAAGCCGAGGCCTTGGCGGATGGCCACTTGAGTCCAGTAGCCTCCCACAAAGAGGGCGGGAATCGCCGCGAACTGGAGGAGCTGCCCCTTGGTCATTCTCTCAGTGGCGTGACGCGCCGTGACGTGGGCGATCTCGTGAGCCATTACCCCCGCCAGCTCGGACTCGGTGTCGGCTTCCAGAATGAGCCCCTTGTTGACGAAGAAGTACCCCCCGGGCAGGGCGAAGGCGTTGACTTCATCGGTGTCGACCACTTTGATGACGAAGGGGACTTTCGCGTCCGAGTTCTTGACGATGTCCTGAGCGACCCGGTCGATGTACTCGGTCACCACGGGATCTTCGACCAACCGAGCCGTCTGCTCGAAGAACTGGGCGTATTGCGCTCCAATCTGAATCTCGCGCTCCAGAGAGACGAAATTGGGGAACAGACCCGCCACTCTTCCGTTGATCTTGCGGTTACCGATATTCTCGACGTCCCCGTGTTTCCGTCCCGCGACGCCCATCGGCATCAAAGCCAGAAGCAAGACTAGAAAAACGGCCAAGGACTGTCCAAATCGTGTCTTCATGATGGTTCCTCGCATACTGCGCTGGTTCCATTATAACCAAGTCGTGACTTTTCTTCAGTTCTCTTTTTTGCTACCTTTCCAGTCTCTTTGATGAAAAGCGGCCCTGGAAGTTTCAGTCGCAGCCGGGCCTTCCGGGGGACCGTCGTCCGGCCCCATGAAAATCCTCACGGTTGAGCAGATGAGAGAGGTGGACCGGCTCAGCACCGAGCTCCACGGTGTGCCCGGGCTCCTGCTCATGGAGAATGCCGGCAGCCAGCTTTACCGCGCCCTGGAAAACCATTTCGGCGAGCAATTGAGCCGACGCTCGATCGCCCTCTTTTGCGGCAAAGGGAACAACGGAGGAGACGGTCTGGTTCTGGCCCGCCAACTCGCCATGCGGGGTTTCGCTCCCCATGTTTACCTGCTCGCCAGGTCCTCCGGCGTAAAGGGCGACGCCGCCGTCAATCTCGAGATCTGGACAAAGAGCGGGGGACGGTTTCAGGAGGTGGATCCCGAATCCTGGCCGGAGGTGGAGGAGCGTGTCGGCTCCTATGACTTGATCGTGGACGCCCTGCTGGGAACCGGTCTCGACAAGCCGCTCGAGGGACTCTACGCCCGAGCGGTGGCGGCCATCAATCGCAGCCAGGCCTTCGTGCTGGCTGTCGATATTCCGACCGGGATGTTCAGCGATTCCGTCCGGCAAAGCGGAGAAATCGTCCAAGCCGACCTGACCGTCACCTTCACCGCGCCCAACATCGCCCATATACTCCACCATCAACAGGAAGCCCTCGGCAGACTCGAGGTGGTGCCGATCGGCAGCCCCCCCACCCTACTCGATCGGCCCGACTTCTTTCTTCGTTTAATGCAACAGGACGAGGTGGCGGAGTACCGCCTTCCGCGCCTGGCAAGCAGCCACAAGGGCACCTACGGTCATCTTCTCGTGGTGGCCGGCAGTCGCGGGAAAAGCGGTGCTGCGGTGCTCGCCTCAACGGCCGCTCTCCTCTCCGGGGCGGGGCTTGTCACGGCCTGTGTTCCCGACGGGATTCGCACTGAAGTTGCCGCGCACCGGCCCGAGCTGATGACCGAAGGACTCACCGAGACCTCCCGGGGGACCTTGGCGCGCGAAGCTCTATCGCCACTCCGGGCGCTATCCAAAGACAAGGACGCCGTGGCCTTGGGACCAGGGCTGGGAACGGCGTCGGAAACAAACCAACTGGTGCGCCGGTTGGTCGACGAGTTGGAAGCGCCTCTGGTGGTCGACGCCGACGGAATCAACGCCTTTGCCGGACGAGCGAAGGATCTGCGCAGCGCTTCAGGGCAACCGATCGTGGCCACGCCTCATCCCGGCGAATTCTCGCGCCTGAGCGGACTTTCGACTTCCGAAATCGTCTCGGAGCCTGTCCGCGTGGCCCGTCAGTTTTCCCTCGATCACGGCGTTTGGCTGGTTCTCAAGGGCTTTCGCACCCTGGTGGCCACGCCTCGAGGCCAGGTCCACGCCTGCCCTCTCGGCAATCCAGGCATGGCGACAGCCGGGATGGGCGACGTGCTGACCGGAGTCCTGACAGCGATGCTCGGATTCTGCCGCGCGTCGGGCCGAAGCGGCGACGACGACATCAGCCGCGCCGTCATCCTGGGCGTGTATCTCCATTCCCTGGCCGGAGATCTCGCGGGGCAGCTGGAAGGGTTTGAGGCCTTGACAGCCGCTTCCGTGCTGGAATCGATTTCCGAGGCCTACGCGGCGCTTGAGAGTCGTTGATGCGTATCGTTTCCCGGAGCGAATCCGAGACCCTCGAAATCGGCCGGACCTTGGGGCGGCAGCTGGCCCCACCGTCCACAGTGCTGCTGCATGGCGACTTGGGCGCCGGCAAGACCGTTCTCGCACGCGGTATCGCTGAAGGATACGGAATCGAAGACAGCAAAGTGGTTCGAAGTCCGACTTTCACTCTGGTCAACCAATACCCCTGCAAATCCGGGGTTCTTTATCACGTCGACCTCTACCGTCTCGAGGGTGCCAAGGAACTCTATTCCATCGGCCTCGACGAAATCCTCAGCTCGGAAGCGGTGGTCGTCATCGAATGGGCCGAGAAACTGACGTTGCCCGTCGAAGCGCCCGTCTCGATCCGAATCAAACCCGGAGAAACAGCCGGCCAGAGAATCCTGGAAATCCATCCGGCCACGGCCCTCGCAGGGTGGCGGGAAGCACATCCGACCCGATAGCTCCTCCGAGATTTTTTCTACTCTCGCTTCATCCGTAAAAACTCAACGGTCACAGACAGATACAACTTCAGACCTGAGACAGATCCAAACTCTAAGAAGAAAATAATTTCGCACAT
>JBFGHF010000239.1:0-6399 GCA_041578355.1 Acidobacteriota bacterium | reverse complement strand
TTCTTGGTTCGTCGGTAAACCAGGGATGCTTTGGTTCTACGCAATGAATGGGTTCCATAGGCCGCTGGATCGAGTCCAATAGTGGCTACCCAGGATTCCACGATGCGGGCGTACTGCCGTGCAGAAAGGTGGGACGACTGATGTATCCGACTCGGGAACAGATGATCTGATAAAGAGAGATTTGCGCGCCGAATCCAGTCCGAGACCGCTTGGCGCGTTTGCTCAGTGATCTCGAACTGAACAGGTTGCCGCGTCTTCTGCTGCATCACCGTTGCGCGGGATGCCACCCGGGTGTCCTGCGAGACATCAGATACTCTCAATTTGAGAAGATCGCAGGCCGGAGCTTACTGTCTATGGCGAGATTGAACAGCGCCAAGTCGCGATGCTTCTCACCGATCTGTAGGTGAATCCGTATCGCCCAAATCTCCTTGAGTTTCAGCGGAGGCTTCTGACCCACCAGTTTGCCTTTGTTCCAGGGCGCTTTCTTCGGTTTGTGCTGAAATAACGAATACATGCTTGACTCCTTTGTTTTGAATGGATCTTGTATCCACTGCGGCTGAAAGTAGTTCGGGGGACCGGTCGGTGGAGCATTCTCGGGGCCAAACGCTGAAAACACCCCAAGCTGTCATCGGGCTATTACGGTTAACGGACAGCCAAACCCGATAGGATGGAGATGAGCAACGGCGTAGCGCTAAACAAACGCCAAAAGCGATCGGGCGTGCAGGTCTGAGTTTCTTCGCTACCCTGCCGGTTGACGACGACCGAATCGGCGCCGGTGTCGATCACGAAGTTCAGCCCGACTAGGGGCAAGTCGGTGAAAATGAGTCAAGAAGACGTCAGTACGGGCTACCGAGCACAAGGACCTTCCGAATCAAAGTTCGCGTGCTTGGGGTATAGTGAGAGGCATGACGCCACGCGTGGAAAGGCTCTTACGGGAGGCACTGAGTCTGAGTGAGGGGGATCGAGCATCGCTGGCCGGAGCGCTGATCGAGAGCCTTCACGGAGACGCCGAGCCGGGTGCCGAGGAGGCTTGGGAAGCGGTCATCAAACGACGTGTTGAGGAGCTAAACGCCGGGGCTGTGAAAACAGTCCCTTGGTCAAAGGTCAGAGAACGCCTTTTCCGCGGCTATGAGTGAGCCTCGCTGGCATCCGGAAGCCGTCCGGGAAGTCGAGGAAGCACGAGACTGGTACGCGGAAAGGAGTCCTCTCGCTGCCCGAGGCTTCCTGCTGGAACTGGAAAAGCCTATTGACACAGTTCTCGCGGCCCCAAACCGCTCGCCTATGGGAAAACACCACTGTCGACGTCTCGTGTTTCCCGGCCGTTACCCATACACACTGGTTTATCGAACTGCCGCCAATTGGATCGAGATTGTTGCAGTGGCCCATCAGAAACGTCATCCAGCTTATTGGGCGCACCGATAGTCTTCGAGTTATGGTCGAAAGTTGGGGATGGGGGTGTCTGAGAGGCGGCGTATCCTGAATCCGTGTTGAGAAGCATGGATTCGCCCGGAAAACCGGGAGGGAGGATACGCCTTGAAGAAAGATACCGTAGTTTCGATCGAGGAACCAAATGAAGTCCAGGACCCCTTGACGGAGGTTCTACGCCGGGGAGCCAAGAAGCTGATCGCAGAGGCCGTGCAGGCCGAGCTGGAAGAGCTTCTAGGCGAGTACGAGGACCAACGGGACGGCCAAGGTCGTCAGCGCTTGGTGCGGCACGGCTACCTGCCTAAAAGAGAGATTCAAACCGGGATTGGAGGGATCGGGGTGCGGATCCCCCGGATCAAGGATCGTGGGACGGGCGAGCAATCCGAAGAGGTTGTCCGGTTTCGATCGAGCCTGGTGCCACCCTATCTGAGACGCAGCAAGAAGGTCGAGGAGCTGCTGCCGTTGCTCTATCTGAAAGGGATTTCCACGGGCGACTTCTCCGAAGCGCTCAGTGCCTTGCTGGGTCCGGATGCACCGGGACTTTCGCCCAAGACGATCAGTCGGCTCAAGCAGAAATGGATGGGCGAATACGAGCAGTGGCGCCAGCGCGATCTGTCGAAAAAGCGCTACGCCTACGTGTGGGTCGACGGAATCTACGCCAATGTGCGTTTTGACGAAGCCAAGCTCTGCCTTCTGGTGATGATCGGAGCTCGAGCCGATGGAAGGAAGGAGCTGATCGCTGTCGAGGATGGCTATCGGGAAAGCGAGCAGTCCTGGAAAGAGATGCTGCGCGATGTGCGTGCCCGCGGCTTGGTTCACGATCCCAAACTGGCGGTCGGAGATGGAGCTTTGGGCTTCTGGAAAGCCCTGGCCCAGGTCTACGGCAACACCCGCCAGCAACGCTGCTGGTTGCACAAGACGGGCAATGTTCTGAACAATTTCCCCAAAGCGGTTCAAGCGAAAGCCAAAAAGGCACTGCACCAGATCTGGATGGCCGAGACCAGGGAAGAGGCTTTTAGGGCTTTTGACGAGTTCATCGCCACCTATGAGCTCAAGTTCCCCAAGGCCACCGCCTGTCTGGCCAAGGATCGGGAAGAACTGCTGGCTTTTTACGACTTTCCAGCTGAGCACTGGCCGCATCTGAGAACCACCAACCCGATCGAGTCGACCTTCGCCACCATCAAGCTGAGGACCGCCAAGACTCGAGGCTGTCTGTCGCGGGTCACCATGCTGACGATGGTCTTCAAGCTAACGAGGAGTGCTGAGAAACGGTGGCGCCGGCTACAGGGCTACAGACGTCTCGGAGAGGTTGTCGAGAATGTGAGATTTGTGAATGGAATCCGGGCCAAGGAGGTCGCCGCCTGATGGCCCCACCCCCAACTTTTGACAATAGCTCAGATTTATGATCCGCTGCACTCGGCCCGGCGACTTGCCCGACTTCGGTGTTCCTTATTCCCCTGGTCCGTGTTCCCCGTTCCCATCAACCCGAAAGCTCGATGGGCACCGGGGGCGACCCGCGTTTACTGCCGGCGAAGTGATCCTCGACTCGCGGACACCATTTCGCCAGGGCGAGGCCACAGTAATGCGAACCGGAGCTCTCCACGATACGTAGTTTCACGAGTCCCTTGGCGGAAAGCTTGCGAGCTCCTTCCCACACTCCCATTTCGTCTTTGAGGAAGGCGGCGGCCACTTGAATCAGCCCTTGCAGAAAGCGGCCGGGACGATCCTTCCGGCCGGTTGTCTTCCAGAGTCCTTCCCAAGCTTCATGGGCTTCCCAGTAATAGCGCAGGTTGTAAAGGTCGACACCGAACAGATAGTCGTCGCAGGAGCTCCAGGTTGCTGGATCGAATCGCGGGGGAGCCGGCTCGGCGGCGCCGTATGAATGTCCGCGGGGGTCGCGTAACGGGTGGGGGGTTTGTCCCGGCCGGTGGCGGTAGGCCGGCAAGCAGCGCCGAGTATAACGGGGCGGACTCAGACCGTTTCGTCCCCTTTCCGGATCTGGTCGTAAGGCTCGGTCACCGAGGTGGCGATGTTGCTCAGGTGGGCGCTGATTCGGCGCAGCATGTTGGCCGACCCCGAGTAGACGACGGCCATGTCGGCGCTCAGATTGCTGTCGGCAACGCTCTTGACGTAGTCGAGCAGTTTCTGCTTCAACTCGATGTGCTTTTCGATGATGAATCGAGCCTTGGCGGCGTCGTCTTCCAGGAAAGCCACCTGGCAGGTCTCGAAGAGCGGCCGGATTTGCGCCGCCATTTCCTTGAGTTGGTCTCGGAAGGGACCCTGTCGGGGACTCTTGCCCAGCTCGGCCAACTCTCCCAGCCCTCGGGCGAAATCGCCGATCCTCTCGAAGTCCTGAACCATGCTGGCGAGCACCAGGCTGGCCACCAGATCCTGCTGCGGATTGACGGCAAGGTGCTCCAAGACGGTCCTGCGGACCATTCGCTCGCCCAAGTCGACGGTGTCGTCCATCTGGTCGAGGTTCACTTCGAGGGGCTGATTGTCGAGCAGCGTGGCCAGGGCGTGATCCAACATTTTTGCCGACTGCTGCAGCATCTCCGAGACATCGCGGAATGCCAGCTCGATCAGTTTCGACTGGCTGGGCCCGAATAGTCTACTCAACATCGATTCAGTCTCCTTCCGCAGCTCATGTCCAGGAAAGACTTTCGTTCAGGCCTCCGCCTCAATACGGGGCGGCGCGGTCGATTCCGGACATCTGCGAGATACCTGTCGGCACTGCTAAAAAGCTCCGCTCAAGAATAACATCGCCAGGGGGAAGCCGTAGAAAACCGCAAGGATGTAGATCACCGCCAGTACTCGACTCCGAACCGCCAGATCGCCCATCAAACGAGCCAATGCCAAGGGGATCTTGCGGATGGGTTTGAAGGGATAGATCAAAGCGCTGCCCGTCAGATTGAAAATCAGGTGGGCCAGGGCCACCACGATTGCCGCCGGACTCCCGATGGCCAGCGAAGCCATCATTGCGGTCACGGTCGTTCCCACATTTGCGCCCAAAGTGAAGGGAAAGGCCTGTTCCAGAGTTATTACTCCCGCCCCCAATAGCGGAATCAGCAAGGAAGTGGTGATCGAACTGCTCTGCACCATCACGGTGATCAACAGTCCGGCCATGCTGGCGAAAATCGCCGAGCGGAACAGGGTGCCGTGGAGGATCTGCTCGGCCCGGGCCGAGAGGAGCAGTCTCAGCAGAGTTACCAGATAGCGCAGGGCGAGGAAAATGAGAGCTATGCCGAGGGCGAGCGTCAAGAGACCGGAGCCCCCCAACAATTCGCTCGAGAACTCGGCGACCGGGTGCACCACGAGCTTGATCGGATTGAAGAGATTCACGCCCCCGACCCCTTCTATCAGTCCCTCGACGAAAACGGCAATCCGCGCCAGGTAGGAGAACGCCATCTCGACGGGGAGCAGAATCAAGACGGCCAGCCAATTGAAAAAATCGTGCAAAGTCGCGCCCGAGAAAGCCCGGCGAAACTCCTCGGGCCGACTGACATGGGCCAGGGAAACCAGGGTGTTGGTGACCGACGTCCCGATGTTGGCGCCCATGATCACCGGAATCGCACCCTCGATCGTAAGTCCACCCGCTCCCACCATGGCGACGGTGATCGAAGTGGTGGTCGAGGAACTCTGCACGGCGCTGGTGGCAAGCACTCCGATGAGCAATCCAACCAACGGGTTGGAGGTCATCTCAATCAGTCTTTCGGCCAGACCTTTTCCGAAGAGCTTGAATGCAACGCCCATGAGATCCAAGCCCAAGAAGAAACAGTAGAGCAGGCCGAGCAGGAGCAGGATGCGCAGGCTGGTCTCCTTACTCATTGGCGGAACAGACCTTCATTCGGTAGCCCCCGCCTCTTTCGCAGGGACGGCAGTTTCAGGGAAAAAGCCGATCGAAGTTGCGACGGAATATCTTCTTTTGCGATTCACCGTCAACGCCCAAATTGACGAGGGCATGTTGCTGTTTTTCGAATACTTCCCGGTTCCAACCCCGGGGAAAGAAGGACGAATCCGAGCCGAACAGCAGTCGGTCGGGCCCCAGCAAGTCGATACACTGATCGAAAACGCCCTCCAGAGTCAATCCCCGTGTGAAGCGAACCCAGCTGTTCGAACTGGAAGTGTCGAAAAAGACCTGAGAGTGCAGGCTGGCGAGCATCAAGGCCTCTCGGAGAAAGCCCGCTCCGAAATGGGGAATGATGATGGGCAGTTCGGGAAAGCTGATGGCCGCCTCCTGGAGGTCGAGCGGATTTCCCAGCCGGATGTCGAAGGGACTCGGCAAGCCCAGTTTTCGGCGAACCCCGACGGACAAAACGCCGCAGTGAACGAAGAGCGCGCACCCCGGTTTCCCTGCCACGACCTCGATCAATTCAAGGGCCTCGGGTCCGTCCAGGCGGAAGCGGTGCATGGCGGGGAACAAACAGATGACCCGGAGGTCGAGTTCCTGAATGGCCTTCTCCACCTGCGCCGCAGCACCGGCAGCCAGAGGGTTGGCCATGAAGTACCCCACGAATCTCGCGGGATAGCGCCGCACGGCGAGAGCCACCGAACCTTCATCTCCGGGGACGCTGGCGATCAGGCCGCATCTGTCCACGCCGTTGCGGTCCAACTCGGAAATCCATCGAGTCGCCAAAGCGACGGGCGCACCGGGCGGATCCCAACCCAGTTTTTGAATCGCGCCTGCGACCGGGTCATCCGCCTTTCCGAACTCGCTCTGCTTGGCCAATGTCTGGAAGAACTCGTGCGAGAAAAAGTGGACGTGTGCGTCGCTGATGATCATAGTCGGATTCCCAATTCACCGAGGCCAGTATTCTAAAAGTTGCGAAGATCGCCCACAAGGGTCCGCCGGATCAAACCGCGGGAGGCGCCCTATTTCGGCTCAACTACCTTGCGTTTCGGAGTAGGTCGGGCGCGTGGTCTGCGCCATGGGTGTGTGGAGCCGCCTTTCCACCTCGTCCAAAAGCCTCCCCA
>JBFGHF010000238.1:0-6399 GCA_041578355.1 Acidobacteriota bacterium | reverse complement strand
CGATCTCGCTTTTTCGTCGGGACTACCGCCCCAAGCCGCCGACTCGTCGGGGGATTCCTTCTCATTCGACGAAGTGGCGGACGGCAGTGTCTCAATCGCGCCCTGAGGTGGCGCGGGCATCCCGCCCGTGCTCCGGAAGTCAAGAACAACGCACGGTTCGCTCCGGAGCGCAGGCTGGAGGGCCGCACCACGCCCCTAGTGCAGCGGATCATAAATCTTGAGCCACCCTTCAGCGGCCCTCGCCGCCGCCGGCTTTGTTGCGCTCGCTCGGAATATGGCCCGATATGCCTCACTCGCGACGCCGCGCCGGACGACGACGATGACTCGCTGACCGGTAGCTCAGAACTTATGACGCGCTGCACTAGCTCAGAAGTCAAGGAGCCACGCTTTGCCGGTTAAAACCGTCAAACTTCCCTATTCCGGCAGCGGCTTGCCTTTCGTTTCCGGCGCGAGATAAGCGCCCAGGAAGCCCAGCAGGTATATCGAAGTGACGACGGTGGCCGCCATGGGCATTCCGCCGGCCACAGCCCCCGGCATCTCGGCAAAGCGGGCGGTCAAGGCTCCAAGGGCGATGGGCGCCAGCGCCGCCAGGAACCGTCCTCCGTTGTAGCAGATACCCAGCCCCGTGGCGCGCAGTCGGGTGGGATAAAGCTCCGGGAAATAAACCGTGTAGCCCGAAAACGGGCCGAGCGTGGCGAATCCCAAAAAGAAGGCCAGGATGGTGGCCAACACGACCGCTGTCTGGGCTCCTTCGGGGAGTCCTGCCGAAAAGGTGAGCGGCGCCAAAAGAGCAACCAAGCCCGACGGCAACGGTAGGTCGGAAGCCAAAGCCACACCCCAAAAGAAGGCCGGGATGGCGATGATCCCCAGTCCGAACCAGAGAAAGAAAGCGGTGCGGCGGTTGGTTCGCTCGCTGAAGGCGGCGAAGAGGTAGATCCCGATCATGGCGCCGACCTGTTGGACGAAAAACATGAAGCTCTTGGTTCGGTCGACGTCGGCCACAGCCACGGCGAACTCGTCGAGGACCGAGGTCAGCAGATCGACGCTCCAGAAGCCGATTCCCCAGAGGGCGCCCTGGCCCGCGATGGCCATCATCAAAGCGGCGATCGTGTTGCGGCGCAGAATCGGGTCGCGAAAGAGTTCACCGATGGCGCCCATCTCGCGCCCCAGGGTTTCGCTGGCTTTCGCCTGCTCCCACTTTTCGGGCTCGCGAAGGGAGCGCCGGATCCAGACCACCAGGAGCGCGGGCAATGCCCCCACCAGGTAGACGTAGCGCCAACTCAGCCCGGCCATACTGAAGGTGATCGCCGCCGCCAGCATGTTCCCCACCGCGGAGAGCGCCTGCAGAGTCCCCAGGGCCATGGCTCGCGACCTTTCGGGAAAGACCTCGGCCACGATGGCGGCGCCCGCGGCCCATTCGCCTCCCACGCCCAAACCGGTCATGAATCGCATCAGGGCGTACGATTCCCAGTTCCAGGAAAGGCTGCTCAGGCCGGTGAAGCCGGCGTAGATCAGAATCGTCAGGATCATCGTCCGGGTGCGGCCCAAGCGGTCGCCCAGAATCCCGAAGATGAAGCCACCCACCGACCAGCCCACCAGAAAAAGCGCGGTGATCCATCCGCTCACTTCCTTGGTTCGGGCTTCCAGCTCGACCGGATCGCTGTACTGGTCGGCCAAAAGGTCGCGGATGGAGGGGTTCCGAACCAGATTGAAAAGGTTCTGGTCCATGGTGTCGAAGAGCCAGCCCAGCGCCGCGATGATCAGAACGATCCAGCAGTAGCGGTCCAGCCCCTGGTACCAGCGTTGTCCGGATGAGTCGTTTTTGGTCTTCACGAAACAAGAGCTTACCGTTTGGAATCGGGAGGCGAAAGGGAGGAATTCGCGAAATCCGAGACCGGTGCTTCGCGAAATCCGAAACCCGCTGCTTCGCGAAACCCGAAACCCGAAACCCGAGACCCGACCCCGAGTTGCCCGGTTGGGTTGCCGCCACGAGCCGGCCGCTCGGCATCGGTATCGGGATCGGAATCGGGTCTCGCGAAGTCCATAGGTATCGGGTCTCGCGAAGTCCAAGCTCAGGGCTTCAGCCAGTCGTCGAGGTTTTCGCGCACGAAGTCGTCGTCCGTCAGCTGAGGGTAGCCGGCCGTCACCCGGTCGATCTGCTCGGCTTGACCGGGCGACAGATCCAGGCTGGGATCGAGACACCACCTCCCCGCCAGCAGACCCTGTCGCCGCAGGACTTCGTTGATGCCCGGGATACAACCCTGGAAGTTGTTGGCCGCGTCGAAGATGGCGCGATTGGCGTCCGTCCACTGGGCGTTGAACCGAAGCAGGCGTTGAGGGACCGGTTTGCCGCCGGCCAGGACGTTCTTCACAATCTGAACTATCTCGACCGCGCGCCGGGTCCAAACGGCCCACTGACCGAGCAGTCCCCCCCGGAAGAAGACCGGCGAACAACCGGGAAACTGAAAAGGTGTCAGCAAGTCTCCCAGAATATTGTCGTCGTTCCCCGTGTAGAGCGCGATCTCGCGCCCCGATTCCGCCACGGCGCGCGCCACCGACAGGGTCTCGTAGCGGTCGAAGGGAGCGACCTTGATGGCCGCCAACTCGGGGATCTCGACGAATCGGCGCCAGAAATCGTAGCTCAACCTCCTGCCCCCCACGGCCGGTTGCAGGTAAAACCCGAAGAGCGGGATCACGGCGGCCACCCGGCGGGCGTGGTCGATCAACTCCGAATCGCTCGCTTCGGGCAACGCCGCCAGGCTGAGCAATCCGGCGTGGTATCCGAGGCCACGGGCCAATTCCGCTTCCCCAACCGCCTGAGCCGTGGCGCCCACCAGTCCGGCGACCTTGACCAAGGATTGATCCGGAGCCTCTTTTTGCATCACCTCCGCGGCGAGTTCCAGCACCGGATGGTAGAGGCCGACTCGGGGATCGTGAATCTCGAACTGCGTGGTGTGGACGCCGACCGCCAGTCCTCCGGCGCCGGCCGCCAAATAGTAACGAGTCAGCGCCCGCTGGCGCCTTTCGTCGAAACGACGCTCTGCGTCGAGCGCCAGCGGATGGGCGGGGATGACCTGACCGCGGAGCAGTTTCTCTTTCCAACTCGTTGTCGTCATCTCAGAACTTCCCGTCGCGCACCTCGAAACGGGTGGGTTTGCCGAGTGTGGGGTTTCCGGCCCGCACCCAGCGGGCCACCAATTCGATGATTTCCGAAAGGGAAACTTCGGGGTCGCCCAAGAGTCGACGGCAGCGGGACGAATCACTCAGCAAGGCCGTTTTGCCTTCTCTGCCTTCGAACTTGGCCTCAACTCCGAAAATCTCGGCAAAACGGCCCGCGATCTCCCTCACGGAGTTGATCTCCCGCCCGGTCACGTTGAGGACCAGAGGAGGCGATTGACAGTTCAGCAGGGAGCGAAAACAGACCGAGTTGGCGTCCCCTTGCCAGATGACGTTGAAATAGCCCATTTCCAAGGCTACGGGGAAGCCTTGGTGTATCCGGGTGGCGATGTCGAGCAGCACCCCGTAGCGGGCTTCCGCGGCATAGTTGAGGCGCAGAATGCAGATCGGAGTTCGGTGGGTTGCGGAGAAATGATGAAGCACGCGCTCGCGTCCCAGGCAGGACTGGGCGTATTCTCCGATTGGGCCGAGCGGGTCTTCTTCGCGGCTTCCGCCCGACCCCACGCCCACCAACGGATAGACGTTTCCCGTCGAGAGGGCCACGATCCGTGAATCTCTGAAGGTCTCGGCGACCCGCCCGGGAAGATGGCTATTGGTCGCCCACATGAGCGATTCGTTGCCGGTTGCCCCGAACTTGAAGCCGATCAGGTGGAGCACGTACGGGCATCGGGGGAGACCTTTCAGAAAGTCGCCCTCCAAGGCATCCCCGGCAAGCGTCGTCGCTCCCCAGGATTCCAATCGATCGCGAAGCCGCGGGTCGGAGAAGCGTGAATTGGCGTAGACTCGCCACTTTTTCCCGGCCCTGTCGCGCGCGCGCAAGACCCGACGCACCAAAGTGGGACCCATCTTTCCCGCGGCTCCCAGCACGAGGACGTCTCCGTCGATCTCACGGGCGGTCTCGACATCGCGTTGGTTGGGGATGGAAAGGCAGTCCTCCAACTCTTCGACAGTGTTGATCTCGTTCAGTTTCACGATTCCGATTCCGACCCATCCCGGTTAGAGCTCAACGGCCCCAAAGACCCCGTAGCCCCACAGACCCACAGACCCACAGACCCAAAGACCAAAGAAACTGAACCTCACAGCCGATCGCGACGTAGATTATCCTAAGGCTTCTGATCGAAAGGGGAAACTGCCCGTGCAAGACTGGATTCAGGACATTCGATACGGTTTTCGACTCTTGCTCAAACGACCGGCATTCTGCGCCGCGGCCATCCTGGCCTTGGCGTTGGGGATCGGCTCGAGCAGCGCCATGTTCAGCCTGCTCGACCGCGTCCTGCTTCAACCCCTCCCCTATCCCGAACCCGAGAGGTTGGTTTCGTTCTGGGAAACCAAGCTTGTCGACGGCCTCGATCACGAGATGCTCTCTCCCGTCAACTTCCTCGATTACCGGGGCTTGGAGGATACCTTCGAGGACGCCGCCGCCTGGTGGAATCCCGAGATCAATCTGACCGACGAATCCGGCGAGCCCGTGCGAGTGCGCACCATCGAAGTGAGCGCGAACTTCTTTCAGGTGATGGGCGCCCCGCCGCTCATCGGCTCGGGGTTTCCCGAAGAAGAGAGTCTCTTCAATTCCGACCGAATCGCCATGATCAGCCACCGTCTCTGGCGAAGCCGCTACGGGGGTGACGAAGCCGTTCTAGGAAAGGTGCTGCAACTCAACGGCCGGCCCTACAAGGTGGCGGGGGTCATGCCTCCCGGATTCAACTTTCCCCGCCAGACCGATGTTTGGCAACGGCTTAGCTGGGACCTGGGCCAGCACAGCCGTTTCGCTCATTTCATGGAGGGGGTGGGTCGCCTCAAGGAAGGCGTTACGGTCGAGCAGGCCAACCAGGCGCTCGATCTTCTGTCCCAACAACTCGCCGGCGAGTTCTCCAACAGCAACAGAGACCGCAGCGCCCGGGTTCTTCCCCTCTTGCACGAGGTGGTGGGAGGGTACCGCCAGGGACTTCTGATTCTCTTCGGAGCGGTTGGACTGCTGCTGCTGCTGGCTTGTGCCAACGTCGCCAACATGCTTTTGTCGAGAACTCATTCCCGTTTGCGCGAGGTGGCGTTGCGTTCGGCCCTGGGGGCCGGCCGCTGGCGATTGGTGCGACAGCTCCTCACAGAAAGTTTGATCCTGGGAGTCGTGGGAGCAGCCCTGGGCGTGGCCTTGGCGACTCTTGGCTTGAAGTGGCTGCTCTCGGCCTCGCTGATTGAAATCCCGCGGCTGGGAGCCGTCACCGTCGACTTTCGACTTCTCGGATTCGGTGTGGCTGCCGGAATCGCCACAACCCTTCTCTTCGGCGTCGTGCCCGCCCTCCAACTGGCGCGCGCCGACCTTCGCGGTCCTCTCGCCGAGGCGGGACGAACACAGCAAAGCGGCCGCTCGGGCAGCCGACTGCGCAGTCTCCTGGTGGTGGGAGAAGTCGCGCTCTCCATCATCCTGTTGCTCGGCTCGGCATTGCTGGTCCGCAGCTTTCAGGAACTGTTGGACGAGGATCCGGGATTCCGCCAAACCGGGATCGTGACTTTCAATATCGAGCTGCCCAGCCCGCGGCAAGCCGCGGACTGGCCGCAGGTCGGCCAGTTCTACACCCAGCTCAAACGGAACCTCGAAGAGCATCCGGCTATCGACGAGGTGGGCGCTTCGGGATTCCTGCCCCTTCAAACAGGGTGGCGAATCGGCGTCGGCATCAAGGGGCGGGCTCCGGTTCCGGCCGAAGAGGAGACGCGCGCCCAGTACATCACCGCCACTCCCGGTTATTTCAAAGCTCTGGGGATACCGTTGTTGCAGGGCCGGGACTTCAACTCTTTCGACACCGCTCAGTCACCCGGGGTCGTCATCATCAACCAGGAACTGGCCGAGCGGGAATACGGAGTTGACAACCCCATCGACGAGGTGCTCATCTCGCGAACCAATGGCATCGGTCCCCTGGGCAGGGCCCTCTTGCAGGACTTCGAATACCGGATCGTGGGCGTGGTGGGCGACGTCAAGAACAACACGCTGCGCAGCGAGGTCGAACCCGCCCTCTACTTCGTCCACACCCAGTTTCCCTACAAGAACATGAACCTGGTGATCAACGGCCGAGGGACCCCCGCCCAGCTGGCCGAGTTGGTCAACGAGCAGGTCAAGCGGCTCGACCCCAACCTGCCACGGCCGGAAGCGCAACCCATCGGCCGGATTCTACAAGAGGCGCGGGCCGAACCTCGCTTCGTGATGCTGGTGATGTCGGGTTTTGCAGT
>JBFGHF010000237.1:0-6419 GCA_041578355.1 Acidobacteriota bacterium | reverse complement strand
GCTCTACGTGGGGTACAACAGCAACCACAGAAACGTCGACTTGATACCGATCGGATTTGGAGGCGGGAACCTGACCTCTGATGGTTTCCTCCAGGATTCCCGACAGTTCTTCGTCAAGTTCTCGTATCTCTTTCAGTACTGAGCCGGATTCTTTGTCGATCAGTCACCAGTCCCCTCGGCTCTTCTCACGCAGGCAAACCTGGGGGAATTGCGGGCAAGGATGCCCGCGTTCCCGGTGCCCTCCGACCTTGTGGGACCCCGCGCAGCGGGTCATTCACCCGATGCTTGGCAGATCCTGCCCACCCCCTCGCGAAACTCGTCTTCCGGGGTCAGCAGACTGACAACCAGGACCGCCTCTCGCGGAAAATCGAAAAAGTAGCCGGGATGTACGAGCGTCCGCTGGCGATCCAGCAGGAGAAGCGCCCACTCTTCGTCGCTGCGGGTGCGAGGCAGAGTGAGGTTGGCGTACCAGCCCGCTTCGACCTCGGAAATGGAAACGGCGGTGCTGGCACAGGATCGCGTAAGAAACGCCAGGTTGCTCTGCAGTCTGGTCCTAATCTGATCCTGCAGCCCGTGTCGCAATTCCAATAGGCGGGGCAGCGCCAGCTGAACCGGGGAACTCACCGAAAGAAATGCGTCGGCGATCGTCTCCATCCTCCGACGTGCCTCCTTCTTCAAGGCTTCCGGGCCGCGGAGCACTATCCAGCTCAGCTTCATCTGGGGAAGGGCCGCTGTCTTGGACAGCCCGTTGAGGACGAAGGTCAAGGCTTGGGTTGTCTCGGTGACGTCCACGCCACCGCGGTCGCTCAACGAGTAATCGAAGAAAACCTCGTCGTAAATCAAAGAGAGATCTGCCTCGCAGGCCAAATCGCTCAAGGCCAGGAAATCGGACCGGCGCAGCAGAGTTCCGGTGGGGTTGTTGGGATTGACGAACGTGACCACCGGACAGCTTCGCAGCGATGCCAGGTCTTGAAGCAGGGAAAGGTCGGGCCGCCAGGCGTCGTGCTCCAGCAAAGGGTAGGGGCGGCACTGGACTCCCTCCAAGGCCGCCAACTGGCCCAACAAGGGATAGGATGGCCGCGGGACGAGAATGCTCTGGCCGGGATCCGTCAGCAGCTTGAAGAGAAAGCTGTAGGCCTCGCTGGTGCTTGCAGTGATGACGACGTCCCGATCGTCCACGCTGCAACCCCGTTCTCCGTAGTAGCGGGCCACGGCAGAGCGAGCCCCGCGTGAACCCAACGGCCGCGGCTGGTAGCGGAGGCAGGTTGGGTCGGTGAGAGTACTGAGGATTTCGGCTTCGGGGTAGGCAATACCGGAACGCGTGGGATTGGAAATCGTCAAATCCAGGACCTTGTCGCCCCGAGATTTGACAGCATCAAGAAGCCGGGTCAGTCGATTCGGATCACCGCCCCCTGCGGGCACGCGTTGGGAAAACACGCCGGAATTGTACTCTTCGCCGCCGATTCACCGGCTCCAGGCTCGAGTTGCAAGCAGGCGGTGTCTATGTTAAATTTTTCGCATATTCGAATCGGTGGGAGGGTGATCCGATGCACGAAGCCCGCTCGTTGGCAGCCGCGGTTATCTTGCTGTCCGGAGCCCTGGTCAGCCTTTTGGGACTCGGGGCTGGATGGGAACCCGATCCATCGCGGACCCTCTACTTTCCCCAGGTTGCCGTACACGGAGGCGCCTCGACCGCCTTTCTGCTACACAACCCCGGCCCGGGCTCGGTTGCCGCCGACCTGGATATGCGCGATTCGCAAGGTCACGTCATGGAGAGTCTCCGTCTGCAGATTCCGGCAGGGGCCACCCGTCGACTTGAGTTCGGCGGAGAGGACGGAAAAGCGCTGGAAGGCTGGGCCCGGATCCGTTCGACAGGCGATCTGGTAGCGACCGAGCTGATCCAGGCGGGGCCGTCCCCCTGGATCGGCTTTCATTCCACCGAACCTGTATCCGGTTTCCGCTTTTCCGGCAGGGTCGACCTGCCCGGAATGCGCACGGGAGTGGCTCTGGCCAACCCCAACCCTGGTTCCGTCTCGATTACTGCCAGGCTATACGGCCGGGACGGAGAACTAGTCCGCAGCGGTGAGTTCGATCTCGCCGCTCTCGCCCACCGCAGTGGCTGACTCGACGACCTCTTCCCCGGTCTGGGGAAGTTCGACGGAATCGCGGAGTTCACGGCCTCATCACCCGTTTTGGTGGCCAGTGTGCTCTCTGACAGGCAAATACTGTCGTCGATTCCGGTGGCGCCGCTGGAGTGATCAGACGCCGTCTGTCTTCCGTCCTCCGTCCTCCGTCCTCCGTCTTTCGTCTTTCGTGCCCCGTTTCAGCCTTCGCCTGCCGTCTCCTGTTTCTCGGCCGTGTATGGAGATGCGCCGAGGCGGCTGTTAGAATCATCAGCCGGAACGGCCGGTGACCGGACCGGTCACTTTTCTTCAAACCAGCGGAGGAATCATGAAAATCGAATCGAGTTCAGGCGGCCAGATGGCCACTTTCTGGGGACAGTCCTACGAATCGTACGACGCGGCAATCGCTGCCGCCGTGGAAGCGGCCAGGGGGGACTTGGCCGGGAAAACTCTGGAGTGGCTCGAAGTCATCGAGTTCCGCGGCGGATTCTCCGACGGGAGGCTGCAGTACCAGACCGCCGTCCGAATCGGTTACGCCTAACCGTTTCGCGAATGAGCCGAAGTCCGACTTTTCGGCTCACCGGTGGAACGAGGGTCCGGGGCAAGGTGACTCCATCCATCCCCATGCCCTGAGCCACCCTAATCGCGCCTCAATGAGCGAGAGCAAATCTCGCCTTTTTCGTGAAAGGGTGATTCCTCCGAGCCGACCGCGGATCGTGTCATAATCGACCCCTGGGTGAAGTTGAATCGGGATGGATGAATCGGTCTCTCCCTTGGCTGGCGAGTCTACGATCTCAAAACGCACTTCCTTGAAAGACATCTTCGGGCCTTCGGGACGGCTGGCCGAGCAATTGCCTCAGTTCGAATATCGTCCCTCGCAGCTGCGCATGGCGGAGGCGGTGCTCGAGGCGATCGAGAATCGCCATCATCTGTGCGTCGAGGCCGGGACCGGGACGGGCAAGACGCTGGCCTATCTGATCCCCGCGCTCTTCAGTAAGAAGCGGGTCGTCATCTCCACCGCCACCAAGAACCTCCAAGACCAGCTTTTCTCCAAAGACATCCCTTTCATCCGCAAGCACCTCTTCCCGAAGCTTTCCGTGACCTACATGAAGGGACGCAACAACTACCTGTGCCTCAAGCGCCTCTACGAACAGAAAGAGCAGCTTCTTCCTTTCCAGGGCGCCGACGAGGAATGGCAGGCGTTGGCGGCCTGGGCGGAACGGACCGAGACGGGCGACAGGGCCGAACTCGATTGGGTGGGAGACCGAGATCCCTTTTGGAACTGGATCGACGCCCGTAGCGAGACCTGTCTGGGCCAGAAGTGCGATTTGTTCGATCGGTGCTTCGTGACTCGGATGCGCCAGCGGGCTTTCGAGTCCGACCTGGTGGTCGTCAATCACGCTCTCTTCTTCGCCAACCTGGCCTTGGAGCGGGATGAGATCGGCAAGCTGCTCCCCGATTTCGGGGTCTTGATCATGGACGAGGCCCACGAGATCGAGGACATCGCCGCCAGCCACTTCGGGCGGCGCTTGAGCAACTACCAGATCGAGGAGTTTTGTCGCGATTGCCTCAACCACCTGCCCCCGAGATTGAGTTCCACCGTGGGGCGGGTGCGGGAGGCGGCTAGCTGGCTCTTCAAGCAATTGCCCGAGCAGGAAGGGCGCTTCTCGCTCAATTTCTTCCGGGTTCCGGGCGGGGGCCTCCAGGACTTCCGGGAGCGTCTACTGGGGCCTTATCAGAAACTGAAGTCGGTGCTCTCGTTGCTCTTCTCGGAGATGCAACTGCTCGAGGAGCGCCCTGTAGAATGGGAGCCCCTGGTGCGGCGTTTGGAGCAACTCTCGCTCAATCTCGACGGCGTCTTCGAGATGGACAATCCCGACCACGTCTACTGGTACGAACGACGCAGGCGCGGGATCTTCCTCCACGTCACACCCATCGACGTGGCCGGTTTGCTCAAGGAGGAGCTCTTCGCACGCACAGAGGCCGCGGTCCTCACTTCGGCCACGCTGACCACGGAAGGCAATTTCGATTATCTCCGCGGTCGCCTCGGGGTGGACGGCGCCGAAGAACTTTCCGTGCCAGGTGAATTCGACTACGCCGCTCAGTCGATTCTTCTCGTGCCGGCCCGATTCCCGTCTCCCAAGTCACCGGATTATTTTCTGCGGGCCCTGCGGCTGATCCGGCAGATCCTCGACCTGACCGAGGGGCACGCCTTTTTGCTCTTCACCAGTTTCCAGCAGATGGACCGATTCCATCAGGCCCTGCAACGCGACATCGAATTCCCGCTTTTCAAACAGGGCGAACGGCCCAAGAATCGGCTCCTGGATCTGTTCCGCGAAACACCCAACGCGGTGCTCTGTGCAACCGCAAGTTTCTGGCAGGGGGTCGACGTGCGGGGCCAGGCCTTACGGGCCGTTGTGATCGACAAGCTGCCTTTCCAGGTTCCCACCGAGCCGGTGGTCGCGGCTCGTCTCAACCGCTTGCAACGGGATGGCGACAACGCATTCGTCAAGTACACGGTCCCCAACGCGATCATCACGCTCAAGCAGGGCCTGGGGCGTCTCATCCGCTCGCGTCAGGACCGCGGCCTGCTGGCGATTCTGGACAGCCGATTGCGCACTCGGCGTTACGGAGAGCTGTTCCTGCGCAGCTTGCCAAACTGCCCGGTCACCGATAATATGGACGAGGTTAGAAACTTCTTTCAAAAGGTCGCATCTCCAGGCCTTGGGAGAACCTGACATGAATCGCATTATTCGCATTTTTTTGATGATAGCCGTTGCCACTGCTCTGAGCGTCCCCGCCACCGCCCAGGTGGGACGCGTCGTCGGCATAGTGACCGACGAAGAGGGCAATCCGCTCAAGGGTGTCCAAATCAAAATCGAGGGCTTGAACGTCCGGCGCAACTACAAAGTGAAAACCGACAAGAACGGCAAGTTTCTGCACGCCGGCGTGAGCCTGCAGTCGACCTATCGCGTGATTGCGGAGTTTGAAGGCTACCGGAGCGACTACGTCGAGGGCGTGAAGCCCGGTTTCAATGAAGACGGCGAACCCATAGAGTTCGTGCTGAAAAAGGGCTCCGCAGGCAAGATGGCCTTCGAAATGACCGAAGCGGACCGCCAGCGGATGATCCGCGAGGCGGAGGAAGCGCGCAAGCAGCAGGAGGCGATGGAGCTGGTGCGGGTTCAATTCGACGAAGGCCGTACGCAGTACGAGGCGGGCAACTACGAGGCTGCGGTGACGGCTTTTCAAGCTGCCGCCGAAAAAGACCCCGACCAGATCGCTGTCTGGGCCAATCTGGGACAAACCTACGCCAAGATGAAGAAGTACGAGGACGCGATCAAGTCCTATGAGAAGGCCATCGATTTAGATCCCTCCGACGCCGCCCTTCAGCAGAATCTGGGCAACATCCACGCCGAACAGGGCGACACCGAGACGGCCGAGCAGTACTACAACAAGGCTGCCGAGATCGCCGCCGTCGATGACCCCAAGGCGGCCGCGACCACCTACTACAACATGGGCGTCACCCACATCAACGCGGGAAAGAGTGAAGACGCGGCGAAGGCCCTGAAAAAGGCCCTCGAGTTCGATGCCAGTCACGCGGAAGCCCACTACCAGTTGGGTTTGACGCTACTCGGCCTCAACCAAATGGAAGATGCAGTCAAACATCTGGAGAGGTACGTGTCGCTCGATCCGGCCGGGAAGCACGCCCAGACGGCGAAAGAGCTTTTGCAAATGCTCAAGCAGTAGGCAGGAAATCGGGGCGGCGGTTCACTCCCGCCCGTCGAAATAACCGAGAGCCCGGCGACACCCCAACTCGGCCAAATTGTACAGCGCGGTGACCGCTCCGTGGCGAGCCCAGGTCCTATCGTTGTCGGCGATCTCTCGAAGTCGCTCGAAAACGGGCGCGGGCAGATGCCGGGGATTGTGCCAGAACGCAACCCCCAATTCGGTCGCGGCCTGCGAACGGAGCTCGGGCTCCGGCGACTCGGTCAAAGTGAGCAATTCGGTCTGCGCGGATTCGATTCCGTGCTGGAGAAGAGTCCCCAAGGCGCAGATGACGCGCTGACGACGACGCTTGGAGAACGGGTCGCGGCGGACTCTGATTCTGAAGATTTCGAGCAAGGGACGGACAGCCCGTCGATTACCGGTTTCACCGAGCGCGTAGATCACGGCGGTCTGCAAGGACTGGGTCCCCTGACCGTGGAGCGCCTCCGGCTTTCGAAGAGTGTCGGACAGCGGGTTGATGCAACGCGAGTCCCCGATGGCCCCCAGCGCTATGGCCGCGAACTGTTGCTG
>JBFGHF010000236.1:0-6474 GCA_041578355.1 Acidobacteriota bacterium | reverse complement strand
CTTGTACGACTCGACCTTTTCCTCGGCCTCCTTGGCGGCCATCTTGGCCGTCGAGCTCATCCGGTATTTTGACATGCTGCTGGAGGCGACGCGGGTCGAGCGGCGACCCAGGAACATTCCCAGAATGGATTCCCCGACCGAGATCAGAGTTTCCCGCTTGCGCGCGTCGGCTGTGGCTTCCTTCTTGGCCAGGGCCAGTTCGGCGCTCTCCAGCCGATCCTTGAGCCGCTGGATCTTCTTCTGATAGCGGCGCGTGATTTTGTCCACTTCCTCGTCCCGTTCCTCGCGCATCGCCTGATTGAGGCGCAGGCGGAACTCGCGCTCGCTCTCTCCCGGCTCGCTGTAGACCTTCAGCTTGGGGCTGTGGAAGAGGGTGAGCTGGCTGGAGCGGTAGAGATGGTCGCTCAATTCGGTGGAGAGCCTTTTGATTTCCTTGGGCTCGTTGATCGAATCGGGGAGTTCTTCGAAGGCGGCGTCGGGATCGGGTCGGCGCTGCAGGTCCCGGGGCGCCAAATCGAGATTCAGTGCGTCCTCCCAGCACACCAGGCCGGCTCGAGCGGGAGCTTCGCATAAAAGCCCCACTTCCTTGGACTCGTCCACCTTGAGGCGCCGGTCGACGAAGTGCACCCGCCCCATGCCCAGCAGGGCGGGACGATAAACGAGCCGGGACCGTGTTGCGGTCAGCGGCCTGCCTTCGCGTTCCTCCACCTGACGCAGGGCATCTCCGGCGCCGCGGCGTTGGGGAAGGTAGACCGCCTCCATCCCCGGAGCCAGCGGCGGCGGCGTGTCGGAGAGCCCGTCGTCTGCGGCTGCCGGCGTCTTTTGGGGGGCTGCGGCCCTCGCAGCCACAGGTGCCGCCGCCGCCGTCTCTTCCTCGGGCTTGAGATCCAGCTTGTCGCTCAACTCGCGGATCTGAGTGCGGGTCATGGGGCCGCGCAGATAGCTCATGGCCCATCTGGTCTGAAAAGTCAGCGGCCGCTCCTCGTGAACGCTATGGTAGAGAAAGACCCGCTTTCCCAAATCCGAGATCGTCCGGCTCAGCGCTTCGCGATCCAGGGCCTCCCCTCCTTGTGAGGAAACACCCTGGAGGCCGTCCAAAAGCCGCTTCTTGTCGCGTTCGGTCTGCAGCCTGCCGATGAACCAGGTTCCCGTGTTGGTCAGGCCTTTGTAATCGAGATCGATCGGATTCTGACTGGCCAGCACCACTCCCACCCCGAACGCTCGCGCCTGCTTGAGCAAGGTCAGCATGGGCCGCTTGCTGGGGGGATTGGCCACCGGCGGGAAGAACCCGAAGATCTCATCCATATAGAGGATGGCCCGCAGGCTGGTCGTGCCAGACTGTCCCCGCATCCAGGAGATGAGCTGATTGAGCAGCATGGTGACAAAGAACATGCGCTCGCTGTCGTTGAGGTGGGCGATGTAGAAAACGGAATGACGCGGTTTGCCTTTGGGGGTGGCCAGGAACGACGAAATGTCCAGAGACTGGCCCTCCAGCCAGCTCTGAAACGAGGGGGACGCGACCAGGTTGTTGAGAGCCATGGCCAATCCGAAACGCTCTTTTTGAGGAAAGAAAGTCTCCACGTCGAAGACGCCCAGCTTGGTGATCGGCGGGTTCTGGATCGAGACGATCAGCTTGGCCAGGTCGAGATCCTCGCCCTTCTTCCAATAATGCTCGAAGAGATTGGCCAGAAGGATGTTCTCGCGGGACTGCACGGGATCGGCCTCCACGCCGACCAGCCCCAGCAAACCGCTGACGACCCCCTGGATTCGCTCGCGCAACAACTCCGCTTCCTCGTCCCAATCTCCCTCGGGCGCCGCGAACGATTGCAGGATCGAAACCGGGATCCCGGCATCGCTTCCCGGGGTGTAGATGGCGTAGTCGACCGTGTCGCGCAGCAAGCGGATACGCGATTCGTCCTGGCCCCACCCGGCTAGTCCCTTGCGCCACAGCTCGGCCTGTTGAGCCGCGAACTCGTCCAGGGAAAGACCCTTGCGCCGGGCGTCGTCCACGTTGACCCAGGGTCGGAAATCATCGGGCGCCAGGTCGGGGAAGGTCAGCAGGAGATTGGTCATGTCTCCTTTGGGATCGATGATGATGGCGGGAACTTTGTCGATGGCCGCCTCTTCGAGCAGGTCGATGCAAAGCCCCGTCTTTCCACTGCCCGTCATCCCCACGCAAACGGCGTGGGTGGTCAGGTCGCGGGCGTCGTACATCAGCAGTTGGTCGCGCAGGGCCTGCTGCTCCAGATCGTATTCCTTGCCGAGATAAAAAGAGCCAAGCTTCTCGAAGTCCATCAGACGCGCTCCTCGGAAAAAACAGTGGCGAGTGTAACACGGGGCAACCGGCTCAACGCTTCCGATGTCGCAGCCTTCTTGGGCCTGTTCGGCGTAAACTTGGTTCGTTGGCCCTGTTCGATATTGGATCTGCTGAAGATTGGCTTGTTGCCGCCTTTCAATAGTTCAACCCGCAACAGTAGCAGCAAGCCAACAGGACCAATGAGCCAATACACCCCCGACCGACACCCCATCCTCAAGATGCATTATCATGAACATCCTGATGAAGAGGCTTACGATAACGCTCCTTTTCACCACCCTTCTGCTTGCTCCCACACTCTCCGGCAAGTACAAGATCAAGCCGATCGAGGTGAAGAAGGCGGCCCAATACCCCGTCCACATCGATTTTCAGCAAGTGGTCATCGGAGCGCAGGTCTGCGACACCGAAGAAGAGATCCTGGAGTTGTTCGACGCCAAGAAAATGTTCCAGAAGGGCATCATGCCCGTGCTCCTGGTCGTCGAGAACAACAATTCCTTCGCCTTGGAGATGAATGGGGAAGACATCTACCTGGTCACCCGCGACGGGACCAACGTGCCCCCCATCCCGCCGATAGAGGTCATGCTCGAATTGGTCCTGCGAAAGCCCCTCGACTCCTATTCGACCCGCAAGGAGATCATGCTGATGCAGGCCGTGCCGCCCAACATGCGAATGGATTTCGAGCACAAATCCTTCGGCGAGAAGTTGATCGCCCCCCTGGGCTCCGACTACGGTGTGGTTTTCTTCCCCCTGCTCGAGGATGTGGAGTTGCGGGGAGCGAGACTTTATCTTCCCGAGATTCGAAATATGACCGACGACAATCTGCTCATGTTCTTTGAATTCCCGATCGTTACAGGAACTCCCGACTGAGGGCTCGCCTCGCCCGGCCTCCGGCCTTTCATCAGGTCCTATCATGGAGACGAACCAAGACAGCCGGCAAGGGAATGGGAACGGCCTGCGAGTGCCCGAGGTCGACTTTTCCCGACATCAGCTCGAGAACGGATTGGAAGTCTTTCTGTGCCGGGACCAGCGCGTCCCCTTGGTCCATCTGACGCTCCATTACCGGGTCGGATCCAGCTACGAGGCGCAGGGCCGGTCGGGCCTCGCCCATCTTTTCGAACACATGATGTTTCAGGGATCGGCCAACGTCGGAAAGAACGAGCACGGACGCTACGTCAGCGCCGTGGGGGGCCGCTACAACGCCATGACCGGCAAGGACCGGACCAGTTATTTCGAAACCCTGCCTTCCAATTGCCTGGAACTGGGACTCTGGCTGGAAAGCGATCGCATGCGCTCTCTGAAGGTCACGCCGGAGAACCTGCAAAACCAGCTGCAGACCGTCATCGAGGAAAAGAAGCAGTCCTACGACAATCGTCCCTACGGTTTGGCCAGCCTCCGTTTCGACGAGCTGGCCTACACGAACTGGGCCTACGCTCATCCCATCATTGGAAGCGTCGAGGACCTCGAGGTCTTGGGGATCGAGGACGCACTGGCGTTTCACGGGACCTACTACCACCCCGGCAACGCCACCTTGGTCCTGAGCGGAGACTTTGAAGAAGAGGAAGCGCTCGGGAAGATCGACCGCTATTTCAGTCCCATCGAGAACGGCCAAGCGCCCCCTCGGCCCGAGACCGGGGAACCGATTCAAGAGAGCCTCCGCTACGAAGTCATGGCCGACCCTCTGGCCCATTTGCCGGCCGCCTACCTGGGCTTCCACATTCCCGAAGTGGGTTCGCCCGATCACTACGCCTTGTCGCTGCTTTCGATGATCCTGGCCTACGGCGAGTCTTCGCGGCTCTACCGGAAGCTGGTCTACGATAAGAACTGGGTGGCCGGCATTTCCAGCGGTCCCAACCTTTACAAGGGCGCCCAGTTGCTACTGATCTGGTTTCAGGCGCAGGAAGGCGCTCCCGCCCCGGACATCATCCGCTCGATCGAAGAGGAACTCGAGCGCCTTCAAACGGACCGGGTCCGCGATTGGGAACTCGAAAAGGCGCGCAATCAGGTGCTGTTGCGTCTTGTCGACAGTCGCAGCACCGTCTCCAGTGTCGGGGAGGCCCTGGCGCGCTACGTGATCTTCTACGAACGGCCCGATCTGATCAATCGAGACGCCGAGCGATACCTGCGGGTGGATGCGGAGGACATCCGCTCGGCGGCCCGTCGCGCCTTCCCGCGTCGGAACACCACCGTCCTGCAGATCGAACCGAGTCGGGGAGACGCTTGAATGGTCGCCGACCCGCTTTCCATTCCTCCCCTTCCGGGACCGGCCCGCAACATCCACTATCCGCAGGTGCCGGTTGGCAGGCTGAAAAACGGTCTCACCGTGGGCGTTGTCCAGGATGCGCGGCTTCCCCGGGTCACAGTCAGGCTCGGCCTACCCGCGGGCCGCTCCTCCAACCCCTCGCAAAACCGGGCCCGGCTGCCCTTGGCGGTCGAGATGATTCAAGAGGGGACCTCAAAACGCAGCTCGCAGCAGATCGCGGAAGAACTCGACCGGATCGCCGCCCGCCTCAGTTCCGAGATTTTCATGGAGTACACGCTCTTCGGGCTCTCGGTCTTGGAGGAGCATCTGCACACCGCCCTGGAGATCTTCTCCGACCTGCTCCTGCACCCCTCCTTTCCCGAGGAGGAATTGGCAAAGCTGAAGTCCCGCTGGAAAAGCACGGTCATCTCGCAACGGGCGCAAGCGGGATTCCTCGCCCGCGAGCGGACTTTTCTCACTTTCTACGAGGGTCACCCTTATTCGCGTGTCAGTCTCAAGACCGAGGAAATCGACTCGGTCGACCGAGAGCAGCTGCGCCAAGCCTGGCGGCACTGTTTCAATCCCTCCGGAGCAATGCTGATCGTGTGCGGCCCCCCGGGCCTCGACGAAGCCGTCGAGCTCGGCGACCGCTATCTCGGGGGATGGAAGCAGCAAGGTCGGGCCTCCACTGAGATTCCCCAGGTTCCCGCACTGCGGGGTCGGCCGGTGAGGATCGTGCACCGCCCCCACTCGACCCAGTCTCGAGTCCTGGTGGCGGGGCGGACTCCGGCACGACGAGACCCCGGGCTGCTCGGCTTCCGGCTTGCCAACCAGGTCTTCGGCGGCGGCTCAAACTCACGGATCTTTCTCAACCTTCGAGAACAAAAGGGCTACACCTACGGCGCCTACAGCGTACTGCGCACCTATCGTCACGACGGCCTTTTCATGGCCTCCGCCGGCGTCAATACCGACGTTTCCCGCGGGGCGATCGACGAGATCCTCCACGAGCTGCGGGAGGTCCGAATCCGGCCGCCGTCGGAGGAGGAGCTGTCGGTGGCCCGCTGGGAGATCATCGGTCAGTTCGTCCGCCAAATGGAAACGCCGGGCGGCATCGGAGCGCTGGAAATGAACCGCCGTCTCCACGACCTGCCCGCCGACTACTACTCGGCGATGATCCCGCGGCTGGAAGAAATCACCGCCGATCAGGTCCGGGAAATCTCGAGCCGCTACTTCGATCCCCAAAACGTGGTCATCACTGCCGTCGGCGACCGGGACGCGATCGAGCCTCAACTGGCCGATCTGGGCGCTGTGGAAGTCTACGACACCCAGGGAGAGTTGATGTCCGGCTTGAACGGGTGATTTCGTGGGGCCGCCCTAGCTCTGTCTTCAGAGCCTTCGCGTCTTCAACCAGCATGGTCGGGAAGGGCCAGCATCCCCTGACAGAGCCGCGTTCGTGAGAACGCGGACAAGACCCAAGTGGAGTTTTCAGGCTACGAGCGGTGCGTGGCGAGCCTCTCCAACCAGCACGCTTGGGACCGGCCAGCGCTCCTGACAGAGCCCCGTTCGTGAGAACGGGGACAACACTCGAGTGGAGTCCTCCTGCTCACGAAAGGTACGTGTTGAGCCGGTGGTCTGAGTTCTGGTTTTCGAGAGCGAGGAGCGAGACCGAGAGCGCGAGCGAACGATTGCAACCAGCGAGCGACCTCATACCCCCGAGGAGGTCTCGTAATCGTAATCGTATTCGTAATCGTATTCGTATTCGTAATCGGCCCGCTTTCCGAGATCAATCCGGCCAACGTGTTCGACTGACGATCACGAAAGCGATCCTCGCTCTCGGCCAAACACGTTCCGACGACACCAAGTCTGTCAAAGTCGCCAAACCTGGGTCTGGGCAACACACTCTGCCGACTGCCGACTGCCG
>JBFGHF010000235.1:0-6475 GCA_041578355.1 Acidobacteriota bacterium | reverse complement strand
TGGCGGAACTGCGCAAGGCGGGGTTTGTGGAGAGCAGCCGCAATGCCGGTTTTCATTACTATTCGGTGGCCACCAAGAACGGCGACTGGTGGGGCGTGATGTCCGAGAGCCTGCGCCAGCGGGCAGACGACAAAGGCGACCTGGCCAGGCTGACCCAGGTCCTGCAGAGAAGACGCGAATTCTCCGAATCGGCCGATCGCTTCGTGGTACCCGGCCGCTCCTGGGTGGCCTGGAGCCGGGCCCTGCGTTTTCTGCTGCCGCGGCTGAAGGTGGCGGATCTGGGCTGCGGAGACGGCGCCTTTACGTTGGAAATGGCTTCCTGGGCGGAAAAGGTCTATGCGGTCGATCGCAACGCGCGCTTCCTGCAACTGGCGCGGGAGCGGTCCGAAGGCGCCTCCAACATCGAGTTCCTGGAAGAGGACATGTGTCGCACTTCCCTGCCCGACGGCGCCGTCGATCTGGTGGTGATCTCGCAGTCGCTTCACTACGTCGAGCTTCCGCTGGAAGCTTTGCGCGAATCACATCGGCTCCTCAAACCCGGCGGCCGGGTGCTGCTGCTCGACCTCTTTCCCCATGAGGAAGAATGGGTGGTCAACGAGCTGAAGCACCGCTGGATGGGTTTTCCTGCCGAGAAAATCGAGCAATGGCTCGAGCAGGCCGGTTTTCGAGGGATCGAAATGGACACGGGCGTCCGGCAGACTCCCGATCCCTTCCGGATTATAATTGCCTGCGCAGTCAAAAACGGAGAAAGCAACTTTGTCACAGATAGATAGAGCACAACATCTCAAGCGCGCACTCAAGAACAGAATCCTGGTGTTGGACGGTGCTATGGGGACCGCCATCCAGGATTTGCATCTCAGTGCGGATGATTTCGGCGGGCTCGATTACGAGGGCTGCAATGAGAACCTCAACCTGACCCGGCCGGAGTTGATCGGGCAGATCCACCGCTCCCATCTGGAGGCGGGTGCAGACATCGTCGAGACCAACACCTTCGGCGCCACTCCGCTGGTCCTCGGGGAATTCGGACTTTCCCACAAAGCCGAGGAGATCAATCAAGCGGCCGCCCGGCTGGCCCGCCAGGTCTGTGACGAGTTCAGCGGGTCCGAACGGACCCGTTTTGTGGCAGGCTCCATCGGACCAACCACCAAGGCGATCTCCGTCACCGGAGGAATCAGCTTCGAGGAGCTTCTCGAAACCTTCCGCGTGCAGGCCCGCGGCTTGATCCTCGGGGGAGCCGACTACCTGCTGGTCGAAACCTGCCAGGACACGCGCAACGTCAAAGCAGCTTTGCTGGGGATCGAGAAAGCCTTTGAGGAACTGCAGAGACGCACTCCCGTGGCTGTCTCGGTGACCATCGAGCCGATGGGCACGATGTTGGGCGGGCAAACCGTCGAAGCTCTCGTCATCAGCCTGTCCCACGTTCCCCTTCTCTACCTGGGACTCAACTGTGCCACCGGGCCCGAGTTCATGACCGATCATATTCGCGCTCTTTCCGACTTGGCACACACTCGCACGGCTTGTGTCCCCAATGCCGGGCTGCCCGACGAGGACGGACGCTACCTGGAAACTCCGCGCATGATGACGACCGTCCTGGAGCGCTTTATCGAGGAAGGCTGGATCAATCTCCTGGGCGGCTGCTGCGGTACCACACCCGCCCACATCGCCGAGATGGCGCGATTGGCGGAGGGCAAAGCACCGCGACGAATTCCCCGCCCCCGGCATCGGACCTTCGTATCCGGCATCGAGGGCCTGGAGATCGAGGAGTCGATTCGCCCCGCCTTGGTCGGGGAGCGGACCAACGTCCTGGGCAGCCGGCTCTTCAAGCGTCTGATCGCCGAGGGGCAGTTCGAGGAAGCCAGCGAGATCGCCCGGCGTCAGGTGCGCAAAGGCGCTCACGTGATCGATGTCTGCCTGCAGGACCCCGACCGTGACGAAGTGCGCGACATGGAGCGCTTCCTCTCCCATCTGGTGCGCAAAATCAAGGCGCCGCTGATGATCGACAGCACCGACGACAAGGTCATGGAGCGGGCGCTGACTTACTGTCAAGGCAAGGCGGTCCTCAACTCGATCAACCTCGAGGACGGCGAGGAGAGGTTCGAAAAGGTGGTGCCCTTGGCGCGCCGATTCGGCGCGGCCTTGATCGTGGGCACTATCGACGAAGACCGCGAGAATGGCATGGCGGTCACACGCCGGCGCAAGCTGGAAGTGGCCTCGCGCTCCTACGATCTGCTGGTCAACAAATACGGCGTTCCCCCCGAGGACCTCATCTTCGACCCGTTGGTCTTCCCCTGCGCGACGGGGGATGAGAAGTATCTCGGCTCGGCCCGTGAAACCGTCGAGGGCGTTCGGCTCATCAAGGAGACCTTACCTCACTGTAAAACCATCCTGGGGATCAGCAACGTCTCTTTCGGGCTGCCGCCGGCAGGGCGTGAAGTCCTCAACTCGGTCTTCCTCTATCACTGCACCAAGGCCGGGCTCGACATGGCCATCGTCAACACCGAGAAATTGGAGCGCTACGCGTCCATCCCGGAAGACGAGAAAGCCCTCGCCGAGGCGGTCCTTTTCGATCCCTCTCAAGAGACGATCGCCAGCTTCGCCGATCACTTCCGCGACGCCGCCAGCCGCATCAAGAAAGACGTATCGACGCTCTCGCTCGACGAGCGCCTGGCCAACTACATCATCGAGGGCACACGCGACGGGCTGGTCGCCGACCTCGAGCTCAAGCTGGGGGAGCTCGATCCGCTCTCCATCATCAACGGCCCGCTGATGGCCGGCATGGACGAGGTGGGTCGCCTTTTCAACAACAACGAGTTGATCGTCGCCGAAGTGTTGCAGAGCGCCGAGGCGATGAAAGCCGCGGTGGCCTATCTGGAACCCCTGATGGATCGGACCGAAGGCGGCCGCAAGGGCAAGGTGATTCTGGCCACGGTCAAAGGGGATGTCCACGACATCGGCAAGAACCTGGTGGAGATCATCCTGGCGAACAATGGCTACCAGGTCGTCAACCTGGGGATAAAAGTACCGCCCCACGACCTGATCGACGCGATTCGCGAGCACCGTCCCGACCTGATCGGTTTGTCCGGGCTGCTCGTCAAGTCCGCCCAACAGATGGTCATCAGCGCTCAAGAACTTTCGGCGGCGGGAGATTGCCCCCCGCTGCTGGTCGGCGGCGCCGCTTTGAGCCGCCGCTTCACTCGGCTCAGAATCGCTCCCGAATACCAGGGCGTCACCGTCTATGCCAAGGACGCCATGAACGGGCTCGACCTGGCGGGCCGTCTCCTCGACCCCGAGCAGCGGCCGGTCTTGGAAAAGGAGCTAGTCAGCGAAGCGGAACATCTGGAACGCAAGAAGAAGCGGCCGGCCCCGGCGCCAACTCGACGCGTCACGGTGGAGCCGGTCTCGGAACTACCGTCGCCGCCCGATTTCGAGCGCCATGTTCTGCGCAACGTCCGCCTCGACGAGGTTTGGGCCTACATCAACCCGTCGATGCTCTACGGTAAACACATGGGCCTGCGTCAGACGACGCGCAAACTGCGCGACAAGGACGAAAAGGCCGAGCGCCTCACCGCCCTCTTCGACGAGCTCAAACAGGAGTGCCGCGGCGGCTTGATGAAGGCCCACGCCGTGTGGCGCTTTTTTCCGGCGACCGCAAAAGGAGAAACGGTTTATCTGCACGGACCGAAAGACCAGGCGCCGACCGAGCTGTGCTTTCCGCGCAGTCCGGCAGGCTTGTGCCTTTCCGACTACGTGAGCCAGAACGGCCTGCGCGACTCGGTCGCCCTTTTCGCGGTCACGGCAGGGGAAGGAATCCGCGAGGCGTACCAGAGGTTCAAGGACAACGGCGAATACCTCAAGAGCCACGCCATCCAGGCTTTGGCCATCGAAACCGCCGAGGCCCTGGCCGAGTGGCTGCACGCCAAATTGAGGGGTCAGTGGGGTTTCCCCGATCCGCCCGAGATCACCATGAAGCAGCGCTTCCAGGCGCGCTACCGAGGCAAGCGCTATTCCTTCGGCTACCCGGCCTGCCCCGACCTGGAACAGCAGAAGACTCTTTGGGATCTGCTCTCCCCTCAAGACATCGGCATCGAGCTGACCGAGGAATGCATGATGGAGCCCGAGGCCAGCGTCTCGGCTCTCGTCTTTCACCATCCCCAGGCCAAGTATTTTTCGGTGGGAACGGAGGAATAACCTCCGATCGCGGGTCTTCAACCCTTACAGAGCTTGGTTCGTAAGAACCAAGACAAAACGCACTTTTTCGCCTGACTCACAGAACTTGGTTCGTAAGAACCAAGACAAAACACACTTTCGGCGCCCCGACTTACAGAGCTTGGTTCGTGAGAACCAAGACAAAACGCGCTCTTTGCGCCCCGACTTACAGAACTTGGTTCGTGAGAACCAAGACTAAACGCACTTTTGGCGCCCTGACTTACAGGACTTGGTTCGTAAGAACCAAGACAAAACGCACTTTCGCGCTTGGATGATTCGGGCAAAGGGCTCTGGCATCTGCGCCGCAATCTCAGCGGCGTCGAGCCCGCTATCATCCCAGGCCGTGGCGGCCGGCGGTCTCCCTGCACCGGTCTCCCACCGGACCTACGGACCTCCGCCCGACCTTCTCTTGGCCACGAAAAAGGCGATGAACTCGTTGCCGCCCAAGAGCAGCCGCAGGTCGTGGGCTCTGGGGCGAAACAGGGTCTTGACGGACAGGGCGAAGGCGACCAGTCCGAAGAGGCCCAGCCAGGCGAGGGCGCCGAGCAGGCCGGAACGGAGTGCCGTGACCCGCGTGGCCTGCCAGATCAGACGAATCCGCGTCCAGATCTGGCGGCGATTGAGAACCGGGAAGCCCTCCTCTTCGAACTGACGCATGAAGAAGAGGAATCTCTCGGTGGCGACTCGTTCGTCGGTGGAGAGAAGGACGGTGTCGTCCGCCCGCGAGGTCAGCGCCTCCAGCAGCCAAGCGGCGAGAATCATAAAGAGCATCCCGCCGACCGCAAAAAGCAGGTAGATCATTGGCCAGCTTTCTTACTGATACGCGGCGGTTTCCAGGCGTGGCGGAATCCGCCCAATCCGAACACCTCAGCCCGATGAGGTGAATCTATCTCGAACTGGTTTTCTCATTTTGGACAACGTAAAGCAAGAGGCTGCGGCCGCCCAAGAGAAGTCGCAGGTCGTCGGAGGAAGGCCAGACGAGGGTCTTGAACCAAAGAAAGGCGTAGAGCAGCGCGAACAGCGCCAGCACCAGGAAACCCAAGAGCCGTCCCGAAGCGACCACCCACCCCCGCGTCTCGCGCCAGATCCAGCCCATCCGGACCCAGATCTCGGCTCGGTTGAGAGGCGGTAGGTCGTCGTGGAGGAATTGACGCATCAACTCCTCGTTCTCCTTGGCAGCCCGGTGCTCGTCGATGGCCCGCACCAGCGGCGCGTGCGACGGGCCCGTCATGAACTCCCACACCCAGATCAGCAGTACAGCAAAAACAATCCCCAGCAGAAAAGCCGCTAGATAGAGCAAGTCCGATTGGCCTCCATCCTTTGCGTGGATTGATCGTCGTCTTCGTTGGGGTCGTCGGATCCGCCTTCCTCGCCCTCCCTGGCATTGAGAAACACCGGCGGCGAATACTCCGACATCCCCACCGCTAGGATAACCCATGACGCAACCCCCACTCCAGAGAGCCAGATGCCAGCGCTTTCCCGGGAGACATTGACGCCCAAAAGATAACCTGCCAAAACCAGGGAATAGAAGGTCGCTGGCAGTGTGAGTGCCAGCAGAACCATCTTGAGATTCCAACCCAACACTACAAAACGCCTTCGCCGCATTCGAAGGAGTGTCACTAAACCAACGTAACTTACGGATAAATACCCGGCGATAAGCACTCTGTAAATAACCCACAGATCTCTTCTGTCCCAGATTGCAACGCAAACTGCTGCTGCAAACACCACAACAAGATGCCAATCCCTCGCTATGCAGGCTCGCTGAAGGAGAAAGTAAATTCTCAATAATACGAGACCAGCAAGGCCCAACGTGACCAGAGAAGCCGCCAGATGAACGTAGGCGTATCCCAACGAGAGCGCTCCGAGTATCCAGGCAGTAACGGCTATTGTTATTTCGCTAGCAATCGCCACGAGCACGTAAAGAAAAACAACCGGATACGTTCTGACGAGTCTTAGCTTGAAAGCGAAAAAGAGAAGTACCAGCCAAATTACCAGCTTGACTGCAAAAAGAAGGTTCTGCGCCCCTATATCCATACTCGATTCGGCCCCACCGAAATCTATACGTTGGGGCCGAGTCAAGCAAGACTAAAGTTAACCTGGTTTACTGCGGTGGCTTGGATGGACACATTGGGGGACAACCCGGCAACGGTCCTCCCGGGCAACAGAACGCAACCTCATCCTCCACCACATCCGGTGCCGGCCCCGTAGCCCAGACCAGCATACTCAGACACACAACGACCAGCAAGAGAATCCATCTACTCATTTTTCG
>JBFGHF010000234.1:0-6493 GCA_041578355.1 Acidobacteriota bacterium | reverse complement strand
GGTTCGAAAGGCACCCTTTTTCGACACCCTCTCACGAACGCGGCTGTGTCAAGGGTGCCGCGCCGAATCAGGGCAGTTCCGAGGACTCAAGAAGGGCAGGGGCCGGACGCGCTCACTTCAGAGTGCGTCCGACTTGCAAGATGGGTTCGGGATGCGGGGAAACAGGGATGGATTTCGACTGGGAAGCCTGGGTCGCGTGGTCCAAGAGCCGAATGGGTGAGCAGTCGGGCGTTCCGCCGGCTTCGAGCGTTTCGATCCTGACTGTCTTGTTGCTCCAACCACGTCTTGAGACTAAGCAAACGGCGTGCCGGAATTCTCCGAAGAGACCCTGTCCCGAGTCTTTAAGACATTGTTTATCAGTCGTTTACAGTCGGTTGTTTTCTTCCGGGGTGAAGGTCCCCGGGGGTCGGGTGTCAGAAAACAGGCAGCTTTTGCCCGTCGTGACCCGGCAGGATGAGCCTACCTGTCAATAAGTTGTCAGCAGAGCGGAAGCTTGCCGCATGTCCGTAGGTGGGCGTATACTGCAACCGTAATGGTGAAAAGCGCCAAGGACTGGATCAACATCGATTATCTCGAGCTCTTTTGCCAGACCAACCAGATGGTCGTAGGTTGCAAAGCGGGCGATGAAGAGGAGGAAGTCTGGATTTCCGCCTTGGGTCCCCACCCCAGCCACCTCACTGCCGACGAGATTCAGAACATCCTCAAGCAAAGCGCCTCCTTCGAACTGCGAAATCTGTTGGCGGACGACGACCAGTTCGAGGACACGTATATCGTCACTCGCAACGAGCTTCAGCAGCGTCTCCGCCGCCTCCTCAATTGATTGGCCCCAGCGGGTCGATCGGCCCTGGCGTCTGATTGGAATCCTGCCCGCACGAAACCAGATGGATAATCCGGGCTTGGCTGCCGGAGAGTGTAGTTTGGAGTCTGGGATCGGAATCGGTAGTCGCGAAAAGGGGGTGGAAAGTTCCACCCCCTTTTCGTTTTATGTGAAAAGCCCCCGCGCCCGTTTCGCGGGGGACGCTGTGACAGGCGTTCAGACGGTAACGGGAATCTGCCGCGGCTTGGCCTCTTCGCGCTTGGGCAGCGTCACGGTGAGCACGCCGTTCTTGAGATTGGCGCTGATGTTCTCGCTGTCCACCGTGCCGGGCAGCCGGAAGCTGCGATACACCTTGCCGTAGAAGCGCTCGATGCGCAGGTAGTTCTTGGTCTCGCTCTCTTCGATCGTGCGCTCGCCGCTGATGGTGAGTACGCCGTCGTCGACCGAAATGTTGAGGTCCTCCTTCTCGAACCCGGGCACTTCCACGGAGAACACCATGGAGTCTCCGGTCTCTCGAATGTCGACCGAAGGGCTCCAGGTGCGGGTGGAAACGTCATTGTCACCGGTGCGCCGACCGAAGAACCGGTCCATCGTCTCCTCAAGGTCGTGCCTCAAATCGCCCATCTCACCAAAAGGTGTCCAACGTACTAGAGTCATATTCCTCTACCTCCTATTTAGAAAGTCCTGTTGACGTCACTTGCAGCGGCTCATCTTGGCGCCGCCTCTATTTTCATAAGATCACCCTCCGAGCCTGTCAAGTCGAAATAAATTCCTTTCCGCAGCTAGTTACAGGTCAGGCGGAGGCTGCTTCGGATGCTCGGCTAAGAGGATCATCTCAGACTGTTTGATGGCCGGATGGAGCGGTTGATATGATCACAAATGTCATGCGAAGAGTTTATTTGGACAACAACGCGACCAGTCCCGTGGATCCCCTCGTGCTCAAGGCGATGCTCCCTTTTTACGAAGAGGCATTTGGCAACGCAGCTTCGATCCACGCTCCCGGACAGACGGCCCGAACGGGAGTGGAGGAGGCCCGCGGGCGCGTAGCGTCCCTTCTGGGGGCCGAAACAAGTGAGATCGTATTCACCAGCGGAGGCACCGAAGCAGACAACGCCGCCATCCGCGGAGTGGCCGCTGCACGGCGTACGCGCGGCGACCATATCATCACCACCACCATCGAACATCCCGCCGTGCTCAGGACTTGCGAGCAGCTCGAAGCAGAGGGGTTCCGAGTCACCTATCTCGATCCCGATGTGGATGGCCTGATTTCGGTCAGCCAAGTCGAGCAGGCCCTCAGCGAGGACACCATTCTCATCTCTGTGATGTACGCCAATAACGAGGTGGGTAGCATCCAACCCCTTCGGGAGATCGGGCGCATTGCCCGCGAGGGGGACGTCGTTCTCCACACCGATGCCGTCCAAGCCGTGGGAAAGATACCCGTCGACGTCAAGCAACTCGGTGTCGATTTGCTCTCACTCTCGGCCCACAAGTTCCATGGGCCCAAGGGAGTGGGGGCGCTCTTCATCAAATCGGGGCTCGAATTGAAGCCCTTCATGCTGGGCGGATCCCATGAGAGGGGCCGCCGCGCGGGAACCGAGAATGTGCCCGGAATCGTCGGCCTCGGGGAGGCGGCCCGCAGGGCGTCGGAGTCCTTGCAGGACTTCGGGGCTCGCGTGGGGGGTCTTCGCGACCGATTGGAAGAGGGCATCCTGGAGCAAATCCCCGATACCGTGCTCAACGGACCGCGCGACAATCGCGTTCCCCACACCAGCAGCATCAGCTTCGACCATCTCGAGGGCGAGACCCTTCTGATCGGCCTCGACTTTCAGGGTATCGCCGTCTCGACCGGGGCGGCTTGCTCGTCGGGGTCCCTGCAGCCGTCCCACGTTCTCACAGCCATGAAGCTTTCGCCGCGCAGGATTCAAGGGGCCATCCGCTTCAGTCTGAGCCGCATGACCACCGCCGAAGACATCGACTACGTCCTGCAGACCCTGCCCGCAATGGTCGAGAAGATGCGCGAAATGAGCGTGCGGCGCTAAGAGGAATCGCCGGTTACGGGGGATGCCTAGCGCCGCTTTCCAGGCTGTGATCCGGAAAAGAGGCGCCGACTTCACGTCGCAGGCAAGGATGCCCGCGGGAGGCAGGCATCGAGGACTCGATGCGGTACCTACTGCGCAGCGGAACCTACCTTCGCACCATCCTGGTCGGGAAGACGGGCAAGCTGGCGTTGCCGTCGCGATCCACAGACTGGACGGCGAAGAAGTAATTGTCCACTACGAGGTCTTCGAGGGTGGCTTCGGCGACGTCGCCCACGAAGATGGTCTTCTGCCAGACGGGGGAGTCGGTGTCGCGCACCCGAATCTGGTAGCCCGCCAAGTCCGGAGCCGTGATCCGTTCCCAGCTCAGTGTCGTGTCGTAGGCCACGGCGCCCTTGATTCCCACGTTTCCCGGCGGAGGCGGTGCGTCGGCAAGGGTGCTCAGAACGGCGGCGTTGACGCGGGCTATGCGGGCTGAGTAGACCTCGTCAAAGAACTCGGGCAAATCGCCATACTGCACGCCGTCTTCCATGCGCACATCCTGGTGCTGGTGACGGTAATCCTCGTAGATTTCCGAGAAGCGGACGGCGGGATACCCCTTCTCACTGAAGGAGGTGTGATCTCCACCCCTGCCGAAGCGGTCGCGCCGGTAGATCAGCCGGACTTGGAAGCCGGGAACGTAGCTTTCGCCGACTTCCTTGACCAAGCGGGCCAGCTGTCGGGCGGGGCTGTCGACCTCGCCGCCGATGCTGCGACGCAACCGGGCCCCCCGCTCGTCCTCGTTGACCGGAACGCCTTCGGAAAAGACCCGCATCGAGGTGTTACCGAGCAGACCGCTGCCCCCTCGCGAGTTCCCCACGATATCATTGGTGATCATGGCGTCCACTTGGAGTTTGCGCTCCGCTGCCTGATCGGCCCAGTGGCGGCTACCGATCAACCCCAGCTCTTCTCCGGTGAAAGCGATGAAGATTAGGCTGGCTTCGAAATCGTAACGGCTCAAGACCCGAGCCAACTCGATGACGAGGGCCGTTCCCGAGCCGTCGTCGACAGCCCCCGGCGCGCGCTGCTCGCCGTCGCCGCCCCTGGAGGCCCGGCTGTCGTAATGTCCGCTGACGACGTAGTAGCGCTCCGGATCGGTCGTCCCCCGAAGGGTCGCCACCACGTTGGCCATGCGGACAGACCGGTCGTCCAGGCGGGGAATGTTCTGGTTGAACTCGTCCAGGGCCACCTCCAGGCGAGGGTTCTTTTCAAACTCGGATCGAATGTAGCGGGCCGCCTCCCAGATCCCCTCGTTGAGGACGTGCCGTGAATGAATCGAAGCCAAGGCTTCGACGTGACGGCGCAGGTTCTGCGCGGAGACCTCGGAGACGATCTTCTGGATTTTGGCGTTCTGGTTGGCGTACGCGGGAAAGACCAACAAGAAGGTCGAGGCAAGCGATATGAGTATGCGGTTCATAAGGTTTGTGGTGTTGATGGATTTACGTGTCAATGCCTCAGTTCTCCCAAGATGATGGAAACCGGCCGTTCCCGGCTGGTTGCGGAATCCACTTCAAACCGAATTCGGGCACTCCTTCCCTCCAAGTCGTCACAGGGGTTGAACTGCCCCCTGGGGAGGTCCTGTGTGGCCGTTAGGTATTCCAGTGAGTTCGCATCATAGCTGACGAAATTCCGAAATCCCTCCTGGGTTCGCATCACCAGATTCAGGGTCGCGGGGGCTTGGCAAGTCACCGAGATGATCGTCCCCGAGACGTCGCCCGTCGTGCCGGCGCCGACCGGGGCCCGCCCTTCTTCTTCAAATCCACGGTGGCGCCGCAAATAGTCGTCCAGCCGGCGCAGGATCTCTCGGTCTTGGGAGCTGCGCGAGTGACGGCGAATCTCGTCGACCACGTCTGCAGCTCCGTCGAAATCCTGTTCCACGGCCAGAGCATAAGCCAGGGTCTGGAGAATCGCGGGATTGCCCGGCTCCAGCTTTGCCGCCCGACGAGCCAGCACCAGTGCCTCCTGTCCCCTCTCCACTTGATTCAAATAGAACGTGGCCAAGGCCGTGTAGGAGTAGGCGAAGCGAGGGCGGAGATCGATGGCGTGGCGTAGGGAGGCTTCGATCCCCTGCTCGGAAACAGACTGGGTCTGGTGGCCCAGGAAACCGTAGTAATAGTGCGCCAGATAGCTTCTCGATCCCAACTCGACTGCCTTATGGAACGACTCCAGGGCCTCGGAGGGTCGCCCCTGACTGTAATGGAGATGGCCCATCGCCTCGTGGGCCACAGGCACCGAGTCGTCCAGAATCAGGGCCCGGTCGATCAGCCTGCGCGCTTCGACCGGCCGATCGTTTCGGACCAGAAAAAGGGCCTGCCAGGCTGCCGACTCCGATTCGCCGAGGGTCCTCGGTCGAAGCGGGCTCACTCCCGCCAGGGAAGGCTTTGAATAGCGGTAGAAGGAGAATTCGTTGCCCTCCACATAACGCTCCAGATTGGCTTCGAGGACGGCGAAATCACCCAGCGCGCGGCGCAGAGCGGGGCGATAATCAACTCCCTTCCCCAGGTCTTCGAGCAGCTTTGTCAGCGGCTTCTCGCCCTTTCGGGAATCACGGAGCGTCAAGTAATGAACCAGGGCCCAGGACTGGCTGTAGAAGATGGAGGCCTGGTGACTCGAATTATAGGCCGCAGAGTCCTCGTCGACATCGAAGAGGACGCTCAGGGATAGCCAGGGCCGGCTGCGCAACAGGGCGACGTGCTCCGCTATGGGGAGGCCCAATTCGACGTGCTGCCCGGTGAAATTCGTGCGGCTGTAGAACTCGGCGAGGCCCTCGTTCAACCAGAGCGGAATCCGGGGAAAGTTCAAGCTGGCCAGAACGTGAAAGTACTCGTGGTAAACGGTGCGGAAGCGGGTCGACCCGGCGCGGTCCAGACGGAGGACGACGTAGTGTCTTTCGGGGCCCTTGAGGAAGACGCCCGAGGGCTGGGCCCGATTGCGCCCCTCCCAGTACTGGGGCAGCAGAGCCTTGAATCCGTCCTCGTCCTTGACGGCGATCACCAGCACGGGCTGTCCCGGGTCCTGCGACAGGTCGGGAAGCGCTTTTTGAAACGCAGCTCGGATCTGCTCGAACTGCAGCGCGATGCGGCGAGCTTGCCCCGGAGTGCCGTCGCTGATGACCCGGAAATGGCGGCTCTCCACCTCCTGCCAGGCGTCGCGAGCTTGGGCCGTGCTCCCGAGGAGCAGGCAAGCCGACGCCAATACCGGCCAAAAGGTCCTCAAACTGATCGAGCCTCCTTAACGCTTACCGATTCTAAGCCATATCGTCCCCGGCCGTTTCAGCAGGTGACTCCGCACAAAGCCGCGACCGGAAGGGCGACACGCCGACCGAACGAGCCAAAGCGCCATCAAAGTGCTCCTCCTACCAATCTGTCGTCAGGACCGCGGCGATGCTGACTATGCCGTCCCAAAGGTGGCCCAAGCGCAGGTTTTCGTTGGGGCTGTGCTGGTTGTTGTCGAAGTTGACGATGGGCAGCGAGAGAGCCGGGAATTGCAGCGCGTCGATGAAATGACTGATGGGGACGGTGCCGCCGCTGGTGCGGATCAACACGGGAGGATGGCCCCACGAGTTCTCGAGGGATAGAGCCACCCGTCGAGCCAAGGGATC
>JBFGHF010000233.1:0-6495 GCA_041578355.1 Acidobacteriota bacterium | reverse complement strand
TTCCAGGTTCTGGAGCGGCGTTATCTCGACAACCTGGAACTCAACAACGAGCATCTGCAGACGCTAATCAAGCGATCGGAGTAAACCATGCGCAACTTCCGGGTTTTTCTGATGCTCTGGCTTGTCTCGGGTTTGCCGGCCTGGGGGCAGAGCAGCCTCAATTTCGCGACTCTGAAAAACGACACCGAAGTATTCGAGCGGATCATCGACGCTCGGCTGAAGCAGGTGTTCAGCAATCCCTTCGTGATCAGCGGGAGTCCCCAGGCCTCCTATCTGCAGGGGTATGGAGTGGTCGTCACCTTCGAGTTGAACATCCACCGCAGCACGATCCGGACTCCTTTCGGCGAGATGGTGGCCCCCCAGCAGACGGGCACGGCCCGTCCGCGCGACGCCCAGATCGCCCAAGTCCAGGACATCATGATCCAGTGTCTCTCCGAGCACTCCAAATTCATCAAGCAACTCAATGCACACGACCAGATCTCGCTCAGTGCCCGGATCGAGGACCGCAACGAATTGGATCCGGTCAAGCGGCGGACTTTGTTGGTGATCACCTCGACCAGGGACGACGTGGAACTGTTGGCGATGCAGAAAATTACCGAAGAGGAGTTTCGCGGGAGGATGCACATCCTGCGTTATTGAAAGCTGCCTGTCGATACGCACACGCGGCCTGCAACAGGGTGGTTTAGGGTGAGAACATGGTCAGTCTGTCGACGTTGAGAACCAAATCGCACTTCGGGGAGGCGCTTCTCGAAAAGGGCGCCATTTCGGAGGAGGAGCTCTCCGCGGCCCTCAATCTCCAGCGCCAGTCACCCGACAAGATCGGCAAGCTGCTGGTTGACATCGGCGCCATGTCCGAGACGGACATGGTCAAACACCTGAGCGAGCATCTCGAAGTGCCCTTCGTGACCGGCGAGGAGTTTCCTCAGGTCCCCGTCGTCGAGAACGCGTTTTCGCCCCGCTTCATGAGGGAATCGAGGATTCTTCCGATCGGAGTGGAGGACGGGACGACATTGGTCCTGGCGATGAGCGATCCGTTCGACTATTCGATCCGCGACGCGGTGCGGCTCTACACGCACTACCGCGACATTCGTGTGGTGCTGGCGGCGGAGAGTTCGATCCTCGACAGCATCGAGAAGTTCTACGGGGACGACACCTCGACTCTGGGCCGGATCGTGGAGGGGATCGAAGAGGGAGAGATCGACTCGCTGGGCGAGGATGCCGAAGACATCGAACATCTGCGCGACTTGGCCTCCGAAGCCCCGGTCATCCGGCTGGTCAACTTGATCATCTCCAGAGCCATCGAGTCCCGCGCCTCGGACATCCACATCGAACCTTTCGAGCGGGACCTCAAGGTGCGCTACCGGATCGACGGCATCCTTTACGACGTCGAGTCTCCGCCCAAGCGGCTCAAGGCGGCCGTCATCTCCCGGATCAAGATCATGGCCAAGCTCAACATCGCCGAACGCCGCGTGCCGCAAGACGGCCGCATCAAGATGCGAGTTCTGGGCAAGGACATCGACCTCCGTGTCTCCACACTTCCCACCATGTACGGCGAGAGCGTGGTGATGCGGATTCTCGACAAGAGCAACACCCAGATCTACGACCTGGAAAAGCTGGGTTTTTCCACTCTCATGTTCGACAATTTCGCCGAGTTGATCCGAAGGCCGCACGGGATCATCCTGGTCACCGGGCCCACCGGCAGCGGAAAGACCACCACCCTTTACGGCGCGCTCACCAAGATCAACCTTCCCGACAAGAAGATCATCACCATCGAGGATCCGGTCGAATACCAGATCAACGGAATCAATCAGATCCACGTCAACCCCAAAATCGGACTGACTTTCGCGGCGGGACTCCGCTCCGTGGTGCGCCAAGACCCGGACGTGATCATGGTGGGCGAGATGCGCGACCTGGAGACCGCCGAGATTGGTATCCGTGCGGCGCTGACCGGGCACTTGGTTTTCAGCACGCTGCACACCAACGACGCCCCCAGCGCGATTGCCCGCCTGGTGGACATGGGTGCCGAAGACTATCTGCTGGCCTCGTCGATTCTGGGGATTCTGGCTCAGCGCTTGGTCCGTGTCATCTGCTCGGAGTGCAAGGAGCCCGAAGCCTTGTCGCCCGAGTTTCTGACGGAGGTTGGGCTCTCGGGCGATGAGACGGTGTATCACGGGGTGGGTTGCCCGGAGTGCGGACGAACCGGATTTCGCGGCCGGTTGGGCATCTTCGAGCTGATGATGATGTCGGAAGAGATCCGGAAGCTCACGATCGCCAATGCCGACGCCTCCCGGCTGCGTAAGACCGCTATCTCCTGCGGCATGACGACGCTCCGGGACGACGGGCTGCAGAAAGTCCGAAAGGGGCTCACCACGGTGGGCGAAGTTCTTCGCGTCACTCAGCAAAGCTGATGCGAAGCAGGAAGCTAAGGAGCAAGGACTAAGGACCGATGGCCTTCTTCAATTACAAGGCGGTCTCGCCGGACGGGAAGGTGGTCGAGGGCTCGCTGGAAGCGGCCGATGAGCGAACCGTGCTGGCCCGGCTCGAGGAGCAGGGCCAACTGCCGATCAGTGTTTCCAGTGAAGACGAGGGCGGGATACTGGGCCGCGAGTTCCGCTGGCCCTGGCAGATCAAGCGGGTTTCGCAGGCCGACTTGCTCATCTTCACTCAGGAACTCTCCGCTCTGTCGGCGGCGGGTCTGCCCCTCGATCGCAGCTTGACGGTGCTCTGCGACCTCACCGAAAACGAGTACCTCAAAGAGGTGGTCAAGGATCTGCTGACCGAGATCAAGGGCGGGAAATCCCTGTCCGAAGCCATGAGCATGTATCCCCGCGTCTTTCCCAAGATCTACATCAGCCTGGTGAAGGCGGGTGAGGTCGGGGGCGCCCTCGACCAGATTCTGGAGCGCCTCGGCGACTATCTCGAGAACGTCCAGGAACTGCGCAACTACGTGCTTTCTTCGCTGATCTATCCGGCCATACTGGTTTTCGTGGCGATCCTCTCCTTTGCGATCCTGATCGGTTTCGTGGTGCCGAAGTTCGCCGTCATCTTCGAGAATGCGGGAGCGCCGATCCCGCTGCCGATGCGCATCATGCTGGGCACCAGCGCCCTGGCGACCGGATATTGGTGGCTTTTTCTGCTGGCGGGTTTCTTGGCTTGGACGGGCTTTCGGCGCTGGAAATCAAGTGAGGAAGGCCGCTTGGCCTTGGACACTTGGCTGCTCAGCGTGCCCTTGCTGGGAAGCGTCTACCAGAAGCTGGAGGTGAGTCGTTTCAGCCGCACCCTGGGCACCCTGTTGCGGAGTGCCGTCCCCTTGATCCAGTCGATCAACATCGTGCGCGACGTGGTGGGCAATCAAGCCATTGCGGTTGCCATGGAGCCCATCAAGTCGGGGATCAAGAAAGGCGAAGGCCTGGTCGGACCGATCCGACGCGCCGGAATTTTCCCTCCCTTCGCGCTCCACCTGCTTGAAGTGGGCGAGGAAACGGGGCGGCTGGATGCAATGCTGCTTCAGGTCGCGGATACGTACGACAGGGAATTGCGAACGGCGCTCAAGCGGTTGATCGCCTTCTTCGAGCCGGCCATCATTCTGGTCATGGGAATTGTTTTCGGAGTCATGATCGTGTCCATATTGCACTCGATCTTCAGCATCAACGACGTGCCGCTTTGAGGGAAGGAGCGAGCTACGGAGTCCAAAGGACAAGGGGAAGAAAAATGAAGAGCCTTCGAGAAACCAAGAAGAAGGATAAACGGCAGAGAAGACAATGGGGTTTTTCACTCATCGAGCTGATCGTGGTGCTGGTCATTCTGGGACTTCTGGCGACGGTTGTCGGACCCCAGGTGATGCGTCGCCTGGCCTCGGGCAAGGGAGAAATCGCCAAGATTCAGATCGACCAGCTGGAGGGCGCCCTGGGGCTCTTTCGCTTCGATATCGGGCGTTACCCCACCAGCGGAGAAGGACTGCACGCACTGGTGGAGAATCCGGGCGGAATCCCCAACTGGAGCGGCCCCTATCTGGACAAGAACAAGGTGCCGAACGACCCGTGGGGACGCGAGTATCAGTATCGCAGCCCCGGGCAGTTCGGCGAGTTCGACCTCTGGAGCTGGGGAGCCGACGGTCAGGACGGCGGCGATGACGACGATGCAGACATCACGTCATGGTAGGGAGTCGGCCGGCTTCAGCTTGTTCGAGCTGATCGTGGTGCTGATGCTCCTGGGGCTGGCCAGTGCGGTGCTGCTGCCCTCCTTCTCGGGGGGCCTCGACAGCCTCCAGTTGGAGGCGACGGGGCGCGACTTGGTCACGCGCATGAAGCAAGCCCGCACCAGCGCCATCTCCAACCAGCGCGTCTTTCGAATCCTCCTCGACCCCGGAGACGGTTCGCAGAAGCCAGCCTATGTCCTGGCCAACGACTATCAGGAGGAGCTGCGCCGATTCGACCTGCCCGACGACGTTTCGTTCCAGCAGGAGCCGGGGGAAGAGACGATGATCGTCAGCTTCTATCCCACCGGACGAAGTTCGGGTGGAGAACTCTTGCTGCGCAACAAGCGAGGCCGTCAGATCCATATCGTGGTCGATCCCGTGACCGGCTTCGCGCGGGTGCTCAAGGCCCAGGAGGCGGACGAGCGATGAAGCGGCGCGGTGGATTCACATTGTTGGAAGTCGTGGTGGGACTCGCCTTGCTGGGGCTAGGCTTGGCGGCGGTCATGCAGATCTTCTCGGGAGGTCTGAAGAACATCTACCGCATCGAGATGGCTCACCAGGCCATGAGCCACGCCGAGTACGTAATGAATGAAATCCTCACCGACGAGGAGATTCGCGGTCCCACGCACCTCTCGGACACCCTGGACGAGAACTTTCACTATGTGGCCGAAGTCAGCGACTGGCAGGAGGTCTCGGATTTGGGCATCGAGACGGCGGAATCGCCGCTCAGGCTGCTCTCCATCGATTTGAAGGTCTATTTCACCAACAACCGCTTTGGGAAGTACTACCAGCTTCGCTGTTTGAAGGCCATCTCCAGCCGCGAGGAATCCGAGGGAGGGCTGGATCCCATCCAGCAGCTTTTTCGAAGATGAGCGAGACGAAGACCATCCCAAGTTCCGCGGGGCGCCGCTCTCAGGACCGGGGGCAGGCCCTGCTGCGTCGCCACGCCGCGGCTCGGGGGTTCACCCTCATCGAAGTCCTGATCGCCTTCACCCTTCTGGCCTTGATGACGGCAGCCGTGTTCGCCAGCTTCCGCTTGGCGCTCAACAGCTATCAGAAAAGTCAGGACCGAATCGAGGAGAGGGCCCGCCAGAGAGTGATGGAGGACCTGATCAAGCGCCAAGTGGGTTCGCTGTTCCCGCTGGTGCCCACCTACGACTTCTCCGCCACGCAGCTGGTGGCGTCGGCGATGCAAGCGGGTTCGGGGTCCGATCTGGCGGCCACCACGAGTCCTCTTTTCCTGGGAAATCCCGACTCGATGACGTTCATCACTGTGGCTCCCCTGCAACTGCTGGAGAACCCGGGTTTGACGGTGGTGCGCTACGGTCTGGCCGAAGACGAGTGGAGCCGTCCCTACCTGGGAGCCATGGAGCTGCGCTTCGACGGTCTGGACAGCTTCCAGATCATGGCCGGTCTTCCTCCCGGCAAACCCCTGGTGATGATCGACGGAGTCGACAGCGTCCGTTTCGAGTACTACGGGTACGAACCGGAATTGCAGACCTATCAGTGGTTCGACGAGTGGCGAGGGGACGAGCGCCGCTCGGTGCCTTCCGCGGTGCGCGTGACGGCGGGCGACCGGGCCTTGCTGGTTCCGATCAACGCTTCCATTTTCGGAGCCTCGACGCTGCGCAGCCGCATCAGGAACCTGATCCAATGATGGCGCCCATGCGAAATCGAAGCGAAGCCGAGCGCCGGGACCGGGGCGCCGTCTTGCTCATCGTCCTCTGGATCATGGTGGCGATGTCCGTCCTGGGGCTTTCCTTTTCGGCGGCGATCCGGACCGAGGTCAACGCGGCCCGCAATGTCGTCGATCAGAAACAGTCCTACTATCTGGCCCGAGCCGGCTTCGAATACGCGGTTTTCAAGATCCTGGAAGCCCGCAGCGCCTTCGCCCAATCCCAACAGCTGTTGGAAGGCGAGCTCGAGTCGATTCCCGAGGTGCTGACGGGCTTCTCGACGCTGCAGCTGGAGAACGGCGTGGCTGAAGTGGAGGTCATCGACGAAACCGGCAAGATCAATCTCAATGCGCCCGTCGACCAGACCTTCTCGGATCTGGTCTACAACGTGTTGATCGTCGTGGGAGTGGAGCCGGTTCTGGCGGAAACCATCACCGATTCGATCATCGATTGGAAGGATGAGGACGATTTCCCCCAGCCCAACGGCGCCGAGAGCGGCTTCTACCGGTCTTCGGAGACTCCTTACAACGCTAAGAACGGTCCTTTCGACGTTCCCGATGAACTTCTTCTGGTGCGCGGAGTCACCCCGGAAATCTATTATGGCCGCAAGGGTTTGACGGA
>JBFGHF010000232.1:0-6506 GCA_041578355.1 Acidobacteriota bacterium | reverse complement strand
CCACCCCACGTATCCGCCGCCGAAGTGGAAGCTGACCAGAGCAGGCGACCAGGCCGAGAAGGAGAAACGGGGGATCCAGCACCAGCGGCGGCTGGGACCATAGTAATACCAGCTGCCGTAGTGATAGGGCAGCCAACCCCAGGGCTCATAGCTGATCCAGGTCCAACCCCAACGGGGATAACGGCCCCAACGGCCGTAACGGTAGGGAGTCCAACCAACATCGACTGACGGGAACCAGACGTGGCCGTAGCCCGCAACCGTGTCCCAATATCCGTAACGATCCAGATCATATACGCCGGGGATATAGCCGCCCCCTACGTAGGCCACCGAGCGGCTGGTGACCCGGGCCGCGTCCCGCCGGTCGCTCCAGAGGTCGAAGCCATCTTCGTAAGCGACCTGGGAAACCTGATTGAGAGCCGCTCCGGGGCCCGGGATGTGCAGTTGCTCTCCAGAATCCAGAAAACGATTGCGGGACTGGTTTTCAACTTCCAGCCTGCCTTTGCGAACCGACACCAGGACGGCTCCCGCCTCGTCCACACCGATTCGATACAACCCTCGCCGTTTGACCCGGACCACGGCCCCGGGGACCTGGATTTTGAAGCGACTGGGATCATCGAGACGGAGAATGATGTCTCCCAGCCGCACTTCGATCTCCACCTCGCGGCTGTCGACGCGTCGGAAGACGACGTCGGTTTCCTCAGAGACACGAACAAAATTCTCGTAACCGAACTCGACTTCGATACGAGACCCGGGATGAGAAAAAATCCGGTCTCCATCCAACAGCGGCAGATTGACTGTGACCTCTGACCAATCGACGTCGCCGGCCGGCTCGTAGGCGGCCGTGCCGTCCAGATAGGCCACCCGCGGAGGCGGCTCATGACCGGCCAGGAGCACCGACCCCGAGGCCAAAAACACCAAGAGCGCGCCCACAACTCCGAAACGGCTGCCTTGAGCTAGTCTTTGCATCTTGAGTCCCTCATCCTAAACGTTTAGAGGCACTTCAGTCCAATATGTTTCAGATCGGGCCCTGGGGTTTTCGCAGGTATCGCGGGCATCCTCGCCCGCGCCCCGCAGCAGGCGAGCTGTTCGGCCTTGGGCGCGTCGCTGCGGGGAGGCCGGAAGCCCGGCCCTCTCGCGTCCTATTTGGCGTACTTCGCCGCCCCCAGGAAATGCAGCGAGACGTAGGGCTCGTCTCCGACGACCCAGCTGTCATGGGGTCGGGGAGGGATGTGGAAGAGATCGCCGGCTCTCAACTCCGTGACAGTTCCGTCGGGAAAAGCAGCCGTGGCGCAGCCCGAGACGACCATCCCGATATGCTCGACGGTGCAACATTGCTGACCGGCATTGGGTCCCACGTGCTCGGACCATTTCCAACCCGGCTGGTACGTGGCGCGTCCGATGGTTATTCCGCCCAGGTCGACGGTTTCGAACTTGCCCTTTTCGAAACGAGTGACCTGGTCGGGGTTTGCGAATCGTTTGAGGATGACGGATGGGTTGTTCATGGATTCATGGTCCCAGCAGTTCAGCGGCCCGCTCCCGAAGGCTGCTGCCGTCGGATTCGGCGAGCAGCCGCTCGACGACTTGGGCCACCGAACTCGTGTCGCACTCGCGCACCGAGCGTCTCAGCACCGGTATCGCGGCCGCGTTCATGGAGAGATGTCGGAAACCCATTCCGACCAGGATCCGGCTGTAGAGGGGGTCGGCGGCCACCTCGCCGCAGACCAGCGCAGGCAACTCCGATTGCATCGCCACTCGGGCCACGTGCTGCAGGCTTCTCAATATGGCCGGATGATAGGGATCGAAGAGATGTGCCACCCTCTGGTTGCTGCGGCCCACCGCCAAGGTGTATTGGATCAGGTCGTTGGTCCCCACCAGCAGGAAATCGGAGTGCCGTGCGATCGCCTCGACCTCGAGCACCGCGGCAGGGACCTCCAACATCGCTCCGAGTTCCGGCAGGGTCTCGAGTTCGGCGCCCTGCCGCGACACCTCGCGCGCCGCCTCTCGCAGCATGGCCCTTCCCCACTGCAGCTCCTGAGCGCTGGTGATCATGGGCAAAACGATCTTCAGCGGTCCCAGGCGAGAGGCTCGGAGGATTGCGCGAAGCTGGCTTTTGAAGATCTCCGGGTAGGCGGCTCCCAGCCGGATGCCCCGCAATCCCAGGAGCGGCTCGTCTTCTCCGGCCAATCGGGCGAAATAGGGATGACCCTCGTCGCCAAGGTCCACCGTGCGGACGAAAGCGGGACGGCCATCGAGGGATTCGACAAGGCCTCGATAAGCCCGCAACTGCTCGTCCTCCTCGACCGGTCCGGTCTTGCAAGTCATAAAGAGAAATTCGGATCGATAGAGCCCGACTCCCTCGGCGCCCGCTTCAATACCTTCCCGAACTTCGACTTCCAACTCCGCATTGACGTAGATACGGACTCGCACTCCGTCGCTTGTGAGGGCGGGACCGCTGTCCGGAAGCGTGGCCGAGGGCATCGTCCGGGCGCTCGACCGGCTTCGGTAGCGTTCGATCAACTCAGGCTCCGGGTCGGCATAGACGACACCTTCATCTCCGTCGACGATGAGGAGATCGCCGGTGTGGATCTTCTGCCCGAGACTTTCGATCCCGGCCACCATCGGAATCCGTGCCGAGCGAGCGATGATGGTGACGTGGGAGGCCCTTCCGCCGTCGCTGGCCACCAACCCTCGCACTTTGCTCAGTCCGACGTCCGCCAACATCGAAACCTGCGGTTTTTCGACCACCAGAATGGGGTCCGGGAGTCGTGAAGAGCCGGCCGACTCGAGCTTGAGCAAGTTGGCCGTGATGCGGTCGACGACCTCCTCCATGTCGGAGCCCTTTTCTCGGAAGAAGGGATCCCCCACCGAGCGATAGACTTCGAGCCAATCTTCACCGGTTTCGCGGACCGCCCGCTCCGGGCTTTCGAGTCGATCGGCGATGCGGGAGCGAATCCGCTCTAGAAACGATGGGTCTTCGAGGATCAATAAGTGGGCTTCGATAATGAAGGCTTGATCGCGCCCCAGGCGCTCTTCGAACTGCTCGCGGACGCTTTGCAGCTGGCTCCGCGACTCGCGGCGAGCCTGCTCGAAGCGTCCCAGCTCCGCCTCCACTTCGTGCGGCTGAATGGCCAGGCGATAGAAAACCGGCCCTTCCGGAGTCACCCGGTAAGCCCGTCCCACGGCCACGCCCCCGGAAAGAGCGATCCCCGACCACCTGCGCAACGATTGCAGCGAGGACTGTCCGCTCATCGCGCCTCCCCGAAACCGTCGCTGATCAATCCGATGATGGCTTCCATGGCTTCCTTTTCATCTTCTCCGCTGACCGCGATCCGCAGCTGAGTGCCTCGAGCCGCGGCCAGCAGCAGAATGCCCAGAATACTCTTTCCGTCGATTTGCTCTCGATGGCCTTCCCGGCCCAATTTGATCTCGGACCTGTAGCTGGAGGTCAGTCGAACGAGCCTGGCCGCAGCTCGCGCGTGAAGTCCCAATTTGTTTTGGATCGTCACCGTTTGACGGATCATTCTCCGAGAAGCTCCCCGGCGATTGTGATCTGCCGTTTTCCCTGATCGCGTATGACGACGGCAAGCTGATCGAGATCCTGCCCCGCCTGATTGGCCGCCTTGATGACCATGGGCAGATTCACGCCCGAAATCACCTCTACTGAACCTTTCTTTAGGAAAGTGATCGCCAGATTGGAGGGCGTTCCACCGAACATGTCGGTCAGGATCACTGCGCCGGCGCCTTGATCCACTTCGCGCAGAGCACGTGCGATCAGGGTCTTACCCTTCTCCACGTCGTTGTCCCAGCCGATCGAAACGGCACGCATATGGGTCACGTCCTTTACGATCTCACGGGCCGCCGATACCAGATCGTCACCCAGAGTGCCGTGGGTGACGACTACCGCACCGATCAAGGGAGTTTTAGTCATGGTGATGAATGTCTCGATGGACCACTCCGACCGTGCGGCCACCGCGTTTCAATCTTTCCTTGAGTTGATTGGCGATCATCACGGAACGATGCCGCCCACCCGTACATCCGATCGCGATGGTCAGGTAATTCTTCCCTTCCCTCGCATACTTCGGGAGAAGGTATTCTAGCATGCTCTCAATGCGGTCCAGAGTCTCTCCGGTTTCGGCGTGGCTTTCCATGAATCGCAAAACCCGAGGTGCGTTCCCCGTCAGCGCGCGCAGCTGCGGCTCGAAATGAGGGTTGGGAAGAAACCGCACGTCGAACACCAGATCGGCGTTGGACGGAAGGCCGTTTTTGTAGCCGAAACTGACCAGTGAGACGCGCAGCGAATCGCCTCCTCCTTCGGCCGGGCGAAAACGCTGATGAATGAAGCGCTTCAGATCGTGAACCGAAAAGTCGCTGGTGTCCACCACCTGTTCGGCAACGGCGCGGATGTCGGCGAGCTGCTCCCGCTCGGCCCGGATCCCCTCCAGCAGATTGGTGCTCTGGGCCAAAGGGTGCACCCGGCGAGTCTCGCTGTAGCGCCGCGCCAGCACCTCGTCGGAGGCGTCGATGAAGAGGATCGTGGATCGGAAGGGAGCGTCTTTGAGGTCCTCAAAGACCTGCCCGAATTCCGAGATCGATTGCCCCAGGCGCACATCGACGACCACCGCCAGCTGACTGATCTCGCCGCCCGAGGCGTTCGCCATCTGCACCAAACGCGGAATCAAGGAAATGGGAAGGTTGTCGACGCAGAAATAGCCGAGGTCTTCCAGGGCCTGGAAGGCCGTGTGTTTTCCCGACCCGCTCATCCCGCTGATGATCACCAGCGAATCCAGGTTTTCGGCTGCCTTCACGCTTCTGTCCTGGTCTTCAGCCCTCGGTTTCCAGTCGTGACCGGCGCCTTTCAGAGGCTGTGGCTCGACTCACCCCAGGCAGGCGTCCGGGGAAGTTCGTCATTGATCCCGCTCGGCGCCCGCTTGCCAGAGATCTTCACCCAGGTCCCGCACCCGTCGATCCAGATCCTCCACGAATTGACGCGAGGCGTTCACGCCCTGCTCCTTGAGAAGCTGAAGCCGGACCGCAAGTTCCACCAGGGTGGCCAAATTTCGGCCCGGAGCCACGGGCAGCGTGATCCGGGGCAGAGCGACGTCCAACAGCAGTTCCTCCTCTTCCTCCAGCCCCAGCCGGTCTTTGGGGTTGGCTTCCTGCCAGCGTCTCAGATGAACGACCAAATGAATGGCATGACGCCGTCGGACGGCGGAGACGCCGAAAAGGTCCTGGATATTGAGAAAACCGAGCCCGCGCAGCTCCATCAGGAAAGGAAAATCGGACGAACCCGACCCGATCAGCTCCGAGGGCCTGACGCGCTGGATCCGGACCATGTCGTCGCTGACCAGGCGATGCCCCCGTCGAATCAGATCCAGGGCGCTCTCACTCTTGCCGATTCCGGATTCACCCAGCAGGAGCACCCCCAAGCCGAAGATCTCCATGAGCACGCCATGAATCGTCATCGTCGGGGCGAGTTCGCGCTCGAGGAAGCCGGTGACTTGAGCGATGGCTTTGGAACTGACGGCCTCGGTCGTCAGCAACGGCACCTCCTGACGGTCGGCCAGGTCGCCAAGCGGGTGGGGAGCCGCCAAGCCTCCGGTGACCACGATGCAACAGGGAGATCGGGAAAAGACCCCCTCCAAGGCTGCCGCCGATTCATCCGTCCCGAGGCGCGAAAGATAACCGGTCTCGGTGCGCCCGACGAATTGAACCCGGCCCGAATGCAGATAGTCGCGATAACCCGCCAAGGCGAGCCCGAGCTTCTGGATGCGGGGAGAGTCGATGGTCCTGTCGAGCCCGGCGGCCCCGGCCACAAGCTTCAAGGCAAGCCCTTTGCTGACTCCCTCCACCAAGCGCCTCACCGTGGTCATGCGGGTAGAATCCTGGGCTTGGTCCGGCATGGGGAATCGGCTCCTGGCTTCTGGCTGCGGTAGATCCCGAGCTTAGGCGCAACGCGACCGCTCGCTCCGTGTCCAACCGGCCGGCTCAAGCGCTGTCGCGAGTGGTCGGACGCCACGCCCGCGCCTCACCGCCGAGTGGCTGTTCGCCCCGCCAACTGGTGCTGTTTGCACCGACCGGGGCACTTAAAGCGAAACCGCCATCTTGCGGTCGCGCGAACCGGCGATGTTCATTTGGTCCCGATACTTGGCGACGGTCCTTCGGGTGATTTGAATCCCCTCCGCGTTGAGGATCTTGCTGATTTTCTGGTCCGACAGGGGACGCTTAGGGTTCTCGGCCTCGATGATCTTGCGAATCCTCTCTTTGACGTTCAGGGTCGAGATGTTGTGGCCGTCCGCCGACTCCACCCCCACAGTGAAGAACTTGCGCAGTTCCACGATCCCCTGGGGAGTGTGGGCGTACTTGTTGGAGACGACCCTGCTGATGGTCGAGGAATGCACCCCCAGTTCCTCCGCGATGTCCTTGATCAACATCGGTTTGAGCGACAAAAGCCCATGCTCCAGAAAGTCCGACTGCCGAGCAATGATCGCCGTGCACACCCGGAAGAT
>JBFGHF010000231.1:0-6515 GCA_041578355.1 Acidobacteriota bacterium | reverse complement strand
GCAAAGGATCACCTCGTTCAACGACGGATGGCTCGAAGAAATCTCACTGATGCCCGCCGTCCCTCTGAAATGGACCGTCGCCGACGGCACGGAGATTGAGGGGTGGGTCATCGCTCCGGTGGGACACGACCCAGCAAAGCGTTATCCGCTGGTCCTCAAGATTCATGGCGGCCCCCACGGCGCCTACGGCAACACTTTCTTCCGCACCTTCCATATCCTGTCGGCCTCCGGATTCTTCGTCCTCTATCCCAACCCCCGGGGCTCCACGGGCTACGGGCACAAGTTCACCTACGCCACTCGGGGGAAATGGGGCTTGATGGACAGCGAGGATTACGTGGGCGGCGTGGAGGCGGCCATTGCCCAGTACCCATCCATCGATCCCCAACGGGTCGGAGTCTCGGGGGGCAGCTACGGCGGGTTCATGACCAACTGGCTGACCGCCACCACCGACCGCTTCAAGGCCGCCGTCACCAGTCGCTCCATCGTCAACTGGGAAAGTTGGTACGGCACCTCCGACGCCCAGGGCTTGACCGAGTACGAATTCTTCGGGACGCCCTGGGAGCAGCGCGAGCTCTATCGCCGCCTGTCGCCCATATCCTACGTGGAAAAAGTCACCGCCCCCACTCTGATCATCCACAGCGAACAAGACTGGCGCACGCCGATCGGCGACGGCGAACAGTGGTTCATCGCACTCAAGAAGCGCCAAGTCCCTGTGGAGTTGGTGCGCTATCCGCGGTCCTCGCACGGGCTCTCGCGAAGCGGGGAACCATGGCTTTTGGTGGACCGCCTCGAGCGCCTTCGCAGCTGGTTCGTCCACTGGCTCATCGAAGAGCCCGGGAGGTCCGCTCCCACCGAGCCGGAAGGACGCTGAGGCCAACAGCAACAAGCCCACAAAGCCAATGAACCAGGTACGGGCTTGGTTCATTGGCTCTGTTCGATAGCGGCCCTGTTGAAAATCGAGCCTTGTCCCCGCCGATCCAACCGGCCAGCAAGCCAACAGCAGCAACAACCCAACAAAGCCAACCAACCAGAATCACTTCCAGATCCCAGCCAAAAAACTCTTGACAGCATTGGGCGTCGGGAGTAGGGTGGAAACTGAAAAAACCATAATAGTTTCTATAGTGATGAGCGATTTGAGAAATCGGATCCGGAAAACGGCCCTGGAACACTTCTTCCGTTTCGGCTTTGTCAGCGTATCGATGGACGAGATCGCGGCCGAGTTCGGAATCAGCAAAAAGACCCTTTATCAGCACTTCGCCTCCAAGAAAGACCTGCTTCGTGAAGGACTGGAGCAGAAAGTGGACGAGATCGCGAGCGGTCTCGACTCGATATTGGGGCGGTCGTCGCTCGAATACCCCGCCAAGCTGCAGGAGGTGATGAGATTCATGTCCCGAAAACTGCCTCGTCCCGGCAAGCGCTTCTTTCGAGACATGGCGAGCAACGCTTCTGACGTCTGGCGTCCGATCCACGACCGACGATCGAGCGTCATCCGCACCCGTTTCGGCCGACTCTTCCGGGAGGGAGTCGAAGAGGGTTTTCTGAGGGACGATCTGGGGGCGGACTTTCTGCTCCTCATCTTCACCAGGTTGATCGAGAGCGTTCTCAACCCCGAAACCTTGGCGGAGCAGCCACTGACCGCGGCCCAGGCGTTCGAGAAGATCAGTTCGATCGTCTGGCTGGGCGTGCTGACGGACAAAGGCCGAAAGCTCTACCGTCCGCCCCGAGCCCGGGAGGCAATGCCATGATATCCCTTGTTTTCCGCAACCGGCTCGGGTGGCCCGTCCTGATCGCGATCGTGGCAGCCGCCACGATCCCGGCGGTCGCACAAGACCCGCTTCGGCTCAGCCTGAAACAGGCGGTGGAGCAGGCTCTTTCCCAAGAGGGAAACGCGGCGGTCCGGGTGGCGGAGGAAGATGTCCGGCAAGCGGAGGCAGGCTCTCGGATCGCCCGTTCCGCGCTTCTCCCTCATCTGGACGCCACGATTGCCGAACAAAACCAGACGCGCAATTTGGAGGCGCTGGGGCTCAGGCCGCAGGGACTCTTCCGGCCCCCCATGCTGGTGGGTCCCTTCACGACGTTCGACGCTCGCGCCAACCTGAGCCAGACCGTCTTCGACCTGAGCCAGATTCGTGGATTTCAGGCGTCCCGATACTCGCTGCAGGCGGCTCAGGTTCGCGGTGAGCGATCGCGTGACTTGGTCGCCGGGCGGGTGGCTGGACTCTATATCGAAGCTCTGCGCGCCAAGGCTGCGGTGGAGGCTGCCCAGGCCGACGTGCAACTCGCCGAGCAGTTGCTCGAGTCGGTGGTGCGTCAGAGGGCGGCCGGAAGCGGCACCCGAGTCGAGGAAACTCGGGCCTCCGTCCAACTGGCCAACGAGCAGCAGCGGCTCCTGTCCCTGCAGTTCGAAAGCCGACGGTCCCTGCTCGAGCTGCTCCGCGACATCGGCTTGGACCTGACCAGGCGGGTCGAATTGAGCGATACCCTCGACCAACCCGAGACCTATCAAATCGATTTCGCCGATGCCACCCGCCGGGCCTTCCAGTTCAGAAAAGATCTCCAGGCGCAGCTGAAAGCCGAGAGTGTGGCGGAAAGGCTCTCCAGCGCGGCCCGTTCCGAGAGGCTGCCCAGTGTTTCCGCTTTTGCCAACTACGGTTCGATCGGAAGCTCTCCGGGCGACTCGATACCGACCTGGGCAGCTGGCGTCTGGGTGCGGATACCCTTGTTCCAGGGAGGCCGTTTGGCGGCAAGCCGCCACCACGCCCTCTCCCGGCTGCGCAGCGAACAGATCAAGACGGTCGACCTCCGGCGTCAGATCGAGTTCGAGGTGAGGCTGGCGCTTTCCGGAGTCGAGTTGGCGCGTGAGCAGATTGTTGTGGCCGAGAAGGGATTGGAGTTGGCTCGGGAGGAACTCGCTCGAGCCCGACGCCGATACCGAGCCGGTTTCACCAACAGTCTGGAGGTGACCGGAGCGCAGACTCGCCTGGAAAGGGCGCGTGAGAATCGGATCAGCGCCCTTTTTCAGTTTCATCAGGCTCGGATCAACCTGAGCCAACCCTTGGGGACGGTTCGCAATGACTTGCAATGACCGCGAAATAGGGAGTTCGACTCTGGAGTGGCCGGCTCAGAGGGGCCGGAGGCCTGGTTTCCGGAAACGAGTGACAGGCTGGAAACCGGTATTGTTTTTGCTCTTTGTTTCGGGGTGCGGCGATGGGGACCCAAGTGACTCCATTCGGGTCAGCGGCAACATTGAAATGACGCAGGTCGAGGTGGCTTTCCGTCTCTCGGGGAGGGTCGCGGAGCTGGCTGTGGGCGAGGGCGATTCCGTGCAACGGGGCAATGTCGTGGCTCGTCTCGACTCCGACCAATTGGAGTGGCAGCACCGCCAGGCAACAGCCACCCGGGAGGCGCTCGAGTCGCGCGGCTCAGAGTTGGAGACGCAACTGCGCTATCAACAGGCGAACAGGGACAGCCAGGTGCGACAGCGGGAGGCCGATCTGGAACAGGCGGAAGCCCGCTTGCGCCAGCTGCGAAGCGGATCCCGGCCTCAAGAGACCGAACAAGCCCGCGCCGAGCTGCAACGGGCGCAGGCCCGCCACGAAAAGGCGCAAAGCGACCTGAAACGGGCGGAAACGCTCGTCGCAGAAGAAGACATTTCCCGTAACCAATACGGAGAATTCAAGACCACCTTTGAAGCCGCGGCCGCAACCTTGCAACAGGCGAGGGAGCAGCTTTCCCTGGTCGAGGAAGGACCTCGCAGCGAGGACATCGATGCGGCCCGCGCCCAGGTGGCGAAGGCCCGCGCCGGGCTCGATCAGGCTCTTTCGCTCGATTTGGAGATCGCCCGCAGCCGCCAGTCCCTACGGACTCTGGGCGCCGAGATTCAAAGAGCGGAAGCGGCAGTCGGTCAAATCGAGGACGAGATCGAAGATGCGCGAGCCGTGGCGCCCATCGACGGTGTCGTGCTGCGGAAGAACGTCGAAATCGGAGAAGTGGTGGCAGCCGGAACCCCCCTGATGAGCCTCGGCGACATCGACCGTCCTTGGATGCGCGGCTACATCTCGGAAACCGAGTTAGGCCGCGTCAAGCTGGGGAGCAGAGTTCGAGTCACCACGGATTCGTTCCCCGGCAAGGTCTATGAGGGCCGAGTGACCTTCATCGCTTCCGAAGCCGAGTTCACACCGAAGCAGATTCAAACTGCCGAGGAGAGGGTCAAACTGGTCTATCGCATCAAAGTGGAGGTGGAGAATCCCGACCGCGAGCTCAAGCTCAACATGCCCTGCGACGCCGAGATCGCCTTGTCGGGGCTGGCGTCCTGACGGAGCGGTGTTGTGGCGATGTGTTGCCCGAATCGCAAATCCTTCGGCGCGCAAGCACCACTGACAGAGCCGCGTTCGTGAGAACGCGGACAGGAGGCGGCGGGAGTTTGACTTCGTTCTCACGAACGAAGCTCTGAAAGAGGAGCTCAGCCATGATTCTCACCGCCAGCGGCCTGACCAAACGATTCGGCGATGTGATCGCCGTCGAGGCTCTGGACCTCGAAGTGGAGCGCGGAGAGATTTACGGGCTGGTGGGCCCCGACGGTGCGGGCAAGACCACTACGTTACGTCTGCTTTGCGGCCTGCTGGAAGCTACGGCGGGGAGGGCGGCCGTCGCCGGCGTCGAGGTTTCTCCCGGGGCGGACGTGTTGCGCGACCGGGTGGGATACATGCCCCAGAAGTTCGGCCTCTACGTCGATCTGACGGTCACCGAAAACATGCGCTTCTTCGCCGATCTCTTCGGGCTGGGAGGCGCGGAATTCGCCGAACGGGCCACTCGGCTGCTGCGCATGACCCGGCTCGAACCTTTCTCCGAGCGGCGCGCGGGCAAGCTCTCGGGCGGCATGAAGCAGAAACTGGCCTTGATGTGCACGATGCTTCATCAGCCGGAGCTGCTTCTCCTCGACGAGCCCACCAATGGAGTCGATCCGGTGTCGCGGCGGGATTTCTGGAAGATCCTCTACGAACTGGTCGAGCAGGGAATCACAGTCGTGGTGGCGACCGCCTACCTCGACGAAGCGGAGCGTTGCAATCACGTCGGGCTCCTTCATCAGGGTCGTCTCATCGAATCCGAGACCCCTGTTAATCTGGGCAAAAGCCTGAATGAAAAGTGCTACCGTCTCGAGACGGCCGATAGACGTCGAGCCCGGGAAATCTTGGCCGGCCACCCCAAGGTGCTGAGCGTCGAGTCCTCAGGCCTCGCCCTGCATCTCTTTCTGGCTCCGGATCAAACGCCGTCGGAGCTGGAAGAGCTGCTGGCCCGAAACAATCTGGGATCTTTGCGCCTCACCCCTCAGGTTCCGCTCTTGGAAGATGTCTTTATCGCCCTGGTCAGAAAGCAGGCTCGTTCTGTGGCAGCCTCGGAGGTGCAACCTTGACGGAGTGGGCGGAGGCTGTGGTGAAGGTGGACCGGTTGTCCAAGTCCTTCGGCGCGTTCCGCGCCGTGGACGAGGTGACTTTCTCGGTGGCCCGCGGCGAGATTTTCGGGTTTCTCGGTTCCAACGGCGCCGGCAAGACCACCACGATTCGCAGGTTGTGCGGGCTGCTGACGCCCACTTCCGGCAGCGGCTGGGTGGAAGGATTGGATATCGCCACCAGTGCCGAGGCGATCAAGCAGAGAATCGGCTACATGTCACAGCGTTTCTCGCTGTATGACGAGCTCACCGTCTCCGAGAACCTCCGCTTTTTCGGCGGTGTTTACGGCGTGTCGGGAAGTGCAAGAACAAAACGCGCGGCGCATCTTCTCGAGTTGCTCGGTCTTTTCGAGCGGCGCGACACGGTCACGGCCCGGTTGGCCGGGGGGTGGAAGCAGCGTCTGGCCCTGGGTTGCGCCATTCTCCACGGGCCCAGCGTCATCTTCCTCGACGAGCCGACATCGGGGGTCGATCCGGTCGCCAGAAGGGCATTCTGGGAACTGATCTACGAGCTTTCCGATGAGGGGAGAACGGTCTTCGTCACTACCCACTATATGGATGAGGCCGAATACTGCCATCGTTTGGCGCTGATGCACGCCGGGCGGATGATTGCGCTCGATTCGCCGGCTGCGTTACGCCGCAGCATCTCCCATCAACCTCTTTTGCGACTCGACACCTCCGACACCCTGCGAGCTTTGCCCATTCTCGAGCAAGAGCCGACGATACTCGATGCCGCGGTCTTCGGGGGCGGGCTGCATTTGCGGGTAAAGGACTTCGAGAGGGCGGACCGGGCGATTCGCCGGCGGCTGAGTTCGGTGGACATCGAGGTGGAGCGGTTGGAACGCATCGAGCCCTCCATGGAAGATGTTTTCGTTTCCTTGATCGAGGCGGAGGAAGGGGCCCGATGAACCTGCGGCGCAGCGGGGCCGTGGCCCGCAAGGAGTTCCTTCAGTGCCTGCGCGAGATCCTGGCCTTCCGGTGCTCGAGCGCGTCTACCGCCGACCTTCGCGCGGTCTTCGATTGACCTCGGCCGCCGCTGAGTAGGGCGCCGTTGTTGATCGGAATG
>JBFGHF010000230.1:0-6540 GCA_041578355.1 Acidobacteriota bacterium | reverse complement strand
GGCGGCGGGTCGATCCGGATTCCCGCCTCCTGCTGCGGCCTATTCGGCCTCAAACCGACCCGCGGCCGCACACCCGATCCTCCCACCCGTGACCCGGCTTTCGGCTTCTCTGTGGATCATGCCCTGACGCGTTCCGTCCGCGACAGCGCCGCCATTCTGGACGCCATAAATGTACGATCGGGGGCCCATTCACTGCCCGTTCCGCGGGACGGATTTCTCGATTCGGTAGGTCATTCGCCGGCGCCTCTCCGAATCGGGTTCACCAGCCAGCCCCTGCTGGGCGGCGCGCTGGACCCCGACTGCAGGGCGGCTCTCGAACGCACCGTGCAGCTGCTCGGCGAGATGGGACACCACCTGGAGGAAGACGCACCCCTTCTCGACGCCCGAGGTTTCCGGGTCGCCTTCGTCATGACTCTGAGCAGCGAACTGAGGTCGAACCTGGACCAAGCGGCAACACTGATCGGCCTCCCTCTTTCCCCGAAGGATTTTGAAACCTCCACTTGGCTTCTGGCTGAACTGGGCAGGACCTTGACCGCCGACCAACGAATGGACGCGCATCGGATGCTTCAGGAGCAAGCCCGCCTGGTGGCTCGTTTTTTCGATCAATACGACCTCTTGCTTACACCGACTCTCGCCCGTGTGCCTGTCAAGACAGGTTCCCTGCAGCCCAATCTCAGTGAAAAGACAGCGGCCGTGATCCTGGGTCGTCTCCGCGCCGCCAGATGGTTGACTCGCTTGGACGGAATTGCGGCCCTGGCCCGAAAAGTCTTCGATTTCACCCCCTTCACACCGCTTTTCAACGTCACCGGCCAACCCGCCATGTCGGTTCCCCTCTTCTGGAATGATCATGGCCTGCCCATAGGTGTGCAATTGGCGGCCCGCTTCGGAGACGAAGCGACCCTGTTCCAGCTGGCAGGTCAATTGGAAAAAGCCCGGCCCTGGAGCGACCGCCGCCCTCCCCTTCTGAACGAGGGAATGAAAAGCACGACTGGATCGTGAACCGACAGGACGACCAAGGCACGCGGTCTTTCACTTGCTGATTTCGATGATCTGCCGGCGCGGGCGGTGACAAGCTCTCGAGATCGCTATCCCTGTGCCCGCAAAAGATGCAGCCACTGTCGAATCTGGCTCAGCTGTCTGCTGTGCACGGGCTGGTTGCCAAAACGTTGGCTGTAATAGATGCGCGTAATCCGGGCGGGGATGGGCGAATGGGCCAGCGCTCCGCTCCGCTGAGCGAATTCAAGCGGCGTTTCCTCGGGACGACGGACAAACCCGCGGGATTTGAGGAGCCGCAGCAGATCCCGGTAGTACGCCGGCAGCAAGCGGGCCTCTCTTCTCTGCCGGAGCCAGCCCTGCAGAATCCGCAGCAGCCTCCAAAGGACGTAAACGATCCCCGTGACGGAGACTATCAGCACCAAGAAGAAGCCGATCAACCTCCAGCGGGGACCATCCCAATCCCGCAAGCGCTGCCACCAGGCCGTCAGACTGCTCTGGAACCGGTCCAATCCCTGCATGATCCATTCCCGGCCGCTGCGCACACTGGAGGCCACGGACAGGAAGAAGCCCATCTGTTTGAAGCGGTCGAAGGTCACCACCTGGTTCCAGAAAAGATCGATGGCATCCACCAACTGGCTGATCACCCTGGTGACCCTGTAGGACTCGGCTTCACCGGACGGAGGAGTGGGGTCGAACTCGATCCAACCGGCACCCGAAAAGTATGCCTCGACCCAGGAGTGCGCGTCCGACTGGCGGACGATGTAATAGTCGCTCCATTCGTTGAATTCACCTCGCCGGAATCCGTTGATCACCCGGCTGGGTATCCCCAGGGCTCGAAGCATCACGGCCATGGCGGTTGCGTAGTATTCGCAATGTCCCGCCCGGCTCGTGAAAAGGAAGTGCGCCAGGGGATCCGCCGAGCCGCCCGAGGGATTGTCCAGCGTATATCCGAACTGGGTGCGCAGATAGTTCTCCAGAATCAGCGCCTTTCCCAGCCGCGCCGGCTCGGCGGCGGTCAATCGGCGGGCCAATTCCGGAATGGCGCTATCGAGTTGGGGAAGCTGCAGATAGCGTCCTGCGATTCGTGCGTCGATGGGCCCGACTGTCACCGATTGCAGTTTGCGGCGTCGCGGCGTGATCCCGGAATCGACTGTGTAGGTGACGGCATCGCGGGCCCGAGTCCACAGAAAGCTCAGAGAGCCGTTTTGGTCCTCCCGGAGCAAGCCTCGGCCCAGGCCCGAAACCTGCAGGATGCGCGCCGCACCGAAAATCACGTTGGAGGAGGGCTCGACATGATAATGCTGTCTCAGATTCCATTCCGTCTCGCGGCGGTGGGGACGGATCGGGAAAATTCCCGTCGACCGGTTTCTCTCCACGTAGCGGTGACTCTCCTGGCGATTCGACCAGCTCTTTCCGTCATAGTGATCGAGTACCACTCCCCGCCATTTCAGATCCGCCGGGACCGACTCCCGGGGAGCTTCCAGACGCACCCTCAAAAACACGCTGCGATTGGAGATGATGCGCCCTAAATCGCCCAGATTGACATGAGTCGAGAATCCGCTCAGGTTCCCCCCCATCTGATCACCCAGACGGAAGAGCCCCAGAGCCTGCCGTGGAACGACCAGGAAAATGGGAACGGAAATGAGCAGAATCAGGCCCGTCATGGCCAAGGCGAGTTGGCTGTAGCCCGCGAAGGAAAACTCGGCGTTTCTTGTCCTTTGATAAGCACGCCTGCTCTCCAAAAGGAGAAAGGTCAGGACGGCAAAGAACAGAAAACTGAGCAGGGACAGCAGAAACAGAACCGAGATGGTATGGCTGGATGCGATGAGCACGAAAGAGAACGAGATTGCGCAGAGGAGCAGGTAGTCGCGGTCCTCTCCGCGGCTGTAGAGCTTGACCAGGCTGATCGCCAGAAGCAAATGAACCAGACCGAGGACCAGCCCGCTGACCAGGACCAGGTCGGCCACGAAAACCAAGCTGAGCAGGGAGAGCAGAAAATACTGCTTGAACGTCGAAAGAGATCCCTGGTACTTCCAACTGGGAAGCGCCGCCGCCAGGAACAGCAATCCCAGGGGGACGCCGATCAGAGAGGAAGCCAGCAGAGCTCCCAGGCCGCTCAGAAGCAGCAGATAAATCGAAAGATCGAAAGCCTTGTCGAAGCTCATAGCCCCCTGGTTGGCACCCAAGCTAGAGTTTGAGGTAGTCGATCACGGGAGCACCCTCCAGGGAAACCGTCGACCCGGCTGCGAACATGATCGAATTGGCCCCCGCTCGGGGGCCGGTGGAGCGGGGTTTCTCGCGGGGCGTCACCAAACTCAGGTACTCCATGAACATCTCGTACTCCCGAGCGCTGGATTTGACCAGAACTTCAAAATCCTCCGTTGAAAAACAGAAGGGGCAACCCGCCCGCCGATAGTGATGCCCCAGGGAGGCAACGCAAGAGATCGCCTTTTCGAACTGCTCTCGCGCCGCGCTGCCGGGGGACGGAAGATAAGTTGAAAGGACGATGTGATAGGGAGTGTCGTCCTCGGCCACGAAATCCTTGACCATGAGTTGGGAGAGCTTCGCGGTCGATTTCCAGTGGACGAAGCGCGTCCCCTCGTCACCTCGATAGGGTCGGATGTTGTAGAGACCCGAACCGGTGCCCTTGCGTCTCCTTTCGATGCTGCCGGTGAGAGCCGGGTAGCTGCGCAGAAGGCCTGCGATCTCCACCAGGGCCGGATAGACAACGATGTTTCCACGGGCCGCCAAGCTTCGCCCCCGAGCGAAGAAACCGAAGGGAAATTGGGTTCGAACCTCGAATCCCGTCAGAGGATAGACCCCGCGTCTGTGAAAGAGCGCTTCGACACGGGCACTCATCTCTCCCCCGGCGCGGATGTAGGGGAAGAGCGTCTCTTGCACGAAGAGACCTTGTTCGCCTTCCCCTTGACCGGCTCCCTCGTAGCGACCGTTGAGACGGAGGGCGAAGGAGGGGACGAAGCGCTTGAGGTTGCAGAGCGTAAGTGTGAACACGCTCCTCTGACCGGCGTGGATGGTCTCGGGCAGCCCGAGCGAGATCTTCAGGCCGTGCAAAACGAGATTGGAGACCGCTCCCGATACGATCAGGGCCGAGAGCAAGACCGAAAGCACCAGGATCAGAAGATTGTTGCCGGTGTTGAGCGAGGCGAAGGCCACCACCAGAACCAGCACCACGAAGATGACCCCGCGGCTGGTGAAGCGGAAGAATCGGAAATGATTGAGAAACTCGAGCCGAAGCCGGGAAAGCAGCTTGGGAACCAGGACCAAGCTGGAAACGGCGGCCGAGAGCAGGGCGATCAGAGCCAGCAGAGCCGAGGCGTAGGGCTGGCCGTCGCGTCGCGCAACACTGCTCGCCAAAGCCATCGCCAATGCCGAAGCCAGGAGCAACGATGGCCACAGGAAAGCCTTCCATTCTCCCCCCTTCGCGGGCGTGGCGGCTTGACTCATCCGGGCGCCCTCACCTCCTCGAGGATCGTCTCGACGATGCTCTCCGACTCGTCGCTCTGACGCAGGGGAGAGCTGTAGCGCGGGCTGACGATGACCCGATGGGAAAAAACCGGGATTGCCAACTCTTTGATGTCTTCGGGCTCGCACCAGTCCCGTCCGTCAAGATAGGCCATCGCCTGAGCAGCGCGGTAGAGCGCCATCGATCCCCGAGGGCTGATGCCCAAATCCAGATATTCGCTTTGGCGCGTGGCTTCCACCAGGCGCATGATGTACTTGAGCAGGCTCTCCTCGACACGCACTTTCTCGACTCGGCGCTGAGCCGATCCGATCTCCTCGCCGCTGATCACGGGCGCCAACTCGTCGGCGGCCGCGAAATCGATGTTCGAACGCAGGATGTCCATTTCGTCTTCCCGGCTGGGATAACCCATCTGAATCCGCATCAAGAAGCGATCCAGTTGTGATTCGGGCAAAGGATAGGTTCCGTGGTGCTCTATCGGATTCTGCGTGGCGATCACCATGAAGGGCTGCGGCAGGCGGTAGCTTTTGTCATCGATCGTCACCTTGCCTTCACTCATGGCCTCCAGCAACGCGCTTTGGGTCTTGGGGGTGGTCCGGTTGATCTCGTCCGCCAGAACCACGTTCGCGAAGAGCGGTCCGCGCCGGAACTCGAAGTGCTGGCTGGCCTGATTGAAGATCGAGACACCGGTCAGATCGGAAGGCAGAAGATCGCTGGTGAATTGAATCCTCTGGAAGGAGCAGTCGAAAGAACGGGCCAAGGCGTGCGCCAGGGTCGTCTTTTCGACGCCGGGGACGTATTCGATCAGCAGATGACCTCGGGCTAATAGCGAGACGATCGCCAACGTGACGGCGTCGCGCTTGCCCTTGATGACCTTTTCGATGGAAGCTCGCATCGCCAGGATACGCTCTCCCAACTCCCTTTCTCGGACGACGGGTTCCACAGATCTCATGATAATCGCTCGGGGTGGCAAGTTCGAGATGCGAAGTTCGACCGCTGCAGGCTCAAGCAGAATCGAGCTTCGGACCTCTCATTCGTATTGGGGAAGATGTGGCGGTCCGGGCAGGTCGAGGCGCCTGCCACGGACTGCGGCAAATCAGCACCTCCGGGTCCGCTCGAACTCTTTGATCGAACTTCGAGCTTCCCAGCACGGACTTAAACGACCCGTTGGGGGACGGTTGATAAAAGCTGTTCGATCCATTCGTGAAGCCGGCGCCGCGACGAACCCTCGAACCCCGTGAACTCCAGCCCCATGCCGAAAGGCTCGAAACTGGTTCTTTCCCAGCGCACCACGGCGTTCGCACGCACCGGTTCGCCGCTGTCGCGGACCAAAGGAAGCTCCACAAAGACTGCGGTTCTCGGACCCAGCGTGCGCGCCGTGGTCAGAAACAACCCGCCCAGACTGATGTTCTCCAAAACTCCTTCGCGTATGGGGTCCGTCGGCTCATCAAGCCTCCGGAACCGAACTTTCAAACCGGCTGCAACGCGGGGATACTTGCGCTTCTCGCTGTTTCTCATGAGCCTGCTCGGAGGCAATTTAACACCGACAGCCGAGGTTGAGTCGGTAATCGCCGTCACCTGAAAGGCAATTCTCCATTCGCCATTCCCTTCCCCCTGTTCCTATAATCGCTTTCATGATCGCCCGGCTGTCAGGAAAGCTGATCGAGAAGCAACCCGGTCAGATCGTCATCGACGTGGGCGGCGTCGGTTATCTGGTTTCGATTCCGCTGTCCGCCTATTACGACCTGGGAGAGGAAGGCGACGACGTCAGCCTGCATATCTATACTCACGTCAAGGAGGACACGCTCAGTCTGTTCGGGTTTGCGAACTCGAAAGAGAAGAGTCTGTTTCAGCTGTTGATACAGATCTCCGGCATCGGACCCAAGCTGGGGATAACAATCCTCTCGGGGTTGCCGGCCGAGGATCTGGCACGGGCGGTCACCCAAGAGGATTTGGTTCGGCTGACCGGCATTCCGGGAATCGGCAAGAAAACGGCCGAGCGGATCGTGCTGGAAATCAAGGAGAAAATGAGTCGGCTCCTCCCCGAACTGGAGGCGGCTCCG
>JBFGHF010000229.1:0-6566 GCA_041578355.1 Acidobacteriota bacterium | reverse complement strand
CGGACAGCCCGCCGCGGGCAGAGCCCCAAAGGAGCGGTGTGAAAATAGCCCAGGGCTTCAGCCCTGGGTATTCAGCCCGAGCGGATGTCCAGAGTCCCGGAGGGACGATTGAAACCGCGGAGAAGAAGCGTTTTTCAGCCGTCCCTCCGGGACTGATCCAAGGGGGCCCTGGATCTCAACCCACCGCTGAAGCGGTGGGCTATTCTCAGCCCTTCCCGGCCGGGACGGGAGACGGCGCCACCCAGTCAAGCTCGCTTCTTCCAACAGGGATGGCGCTTCATTCGATTTGGGAACACGCCCTCGACGACTCCTGGATCTGGGCGCCGAAGACGTCGGACGGGCTAGAATCCCCTCATGCAGCCTCAACGAGGCTCCGCTCCCGAAGCCCCGAGCCTCAAGCCCGACGAAATCCATCTTTGGTGGGTTCGGCTCGATCCGGGTCCGCAGACCGTGGAGCGCCATCTTGGCCTCCTCGACGCCGGCGAGCAAGACCGGGCGGGACGCTTTCGTTTCGAGAGGCATCGCACCCGCTACATCGTTTCCCACGGCGCCCTGCGCGAGCTGTTGGGCCGCTACCTGGGCGTGACGCCGAACGACGTGCGCTTCGAGTTCGGGGAGCGCGACAAGCCGCACCTGAGCCGGGAACACCGCAGCGACCTCCACTTCAACCTCACCCATTCCCGCCACCGGGCGATCATCGGCCTGCGCAAGGAAGGCCAGTTGGGCGTCGACCTGGAGCAGGTAAGGCCCATGCGGGACCTGCTCAGCCTGGCCGAATCGGTCTTCTCACCCCCCGAGCTGCAAGAACTTCAAGCCGCCGACGCCGAGCGTCGACCCGACACCTTCTTCGTCTTCTGGACCCGCAAGGAAGCGCTCCTCAAGGCCACGGGAGAAGGGATCGCCACCGACCTCAAGCAGGTTGACGTCCTGCCGCGCAACAAGGCTTCGGAGCACTTCGAAACGGTCAGGGGACGAGACGGCATTTCGGTGGCGACTCTGCGGCCTCGCGCGGGTTGGGTGGCGGCTGTAGCCATCGCGGGTCCCGAGTCGCGGCTGCTGAACTTCGATTTCGACGGCTGAGCCGCTCGGATCGGACATTGCCCCTCGATCCCCTGGCTGGCTGCCTGAAGGGCAGACCCAGCCCGGGGGAGCAACCCGTCGGTCCTGTAGAATGATGGTTTTGTTCAAACCGGCAATTCCGAAGGGAACAGCGATGATCAGCAGGACGGGCAAAAGGACTCTTTTTCAGCTTGGCGCGGCGCTCTGCCTGGCCGCGACCAGCGCGACCGGGATGGCGGCCAAGGACCGCTTCTTCGCCAAGTACTACAAGGACGTTGCGCGTCAGGCGGTGCGGCCGGGACCCACCCAGGTCATGGGTGAGGTCCGCGAAGGCAAGCTCCACCTGACCGAGCGGCAAGCCGTGGAAATGGCACTGCGCCACAACCTGGACGCCAACGTGGCGCGGCACAACTCGCTGGTCACCGCGCGCGACAGTCAGGTCCTGAAAGGCGCCTACGACCCCATGTTCCGCTTCGGGCTCAACTGGGACCGCGAGTTGACCCCCACCGCCAGTGTCCTGGCGGGCGGGCCCAGCGTCACCAACATCCTCACCAACTACGACTTCGGATTCAGCAAGCAGTTCTCAAAGGGCGCCTCCATCGAAGTCGGCTTCCTGGGCTTGCGCAATCGGACCACCAACTTCTTCAGCAGCCTGGTCCCCTCGATCAACACCAGCTTCGAGGTGCTGTTCCGCCAACCCCTTTTGGAAGGATTCGGGCGCATCGAGGCCGACTACCGCATCGAGATCGCCCGCAACAATCTCGACATCAGCGAACAGGACTTCAAACAACAGCTTCTCGAGCTGGTCTTTCAGGTTCAGGACAGCTACTGGGAACTGCAGTTCGCGCTCGAGGACATCGGCGTCAAGGAAAAATCGCTGGAATTGGCCGAAACGATTCTGGAGCAGAACAGGGCCCGCTTCGAAGTGGGGACCGGCGCCCGCCTGCAGGTCGTGCAGGCCGAGGGCGAGGCTGCGGCCCGCCGCGAAGAACTGGTTCGGGCGCGCTTCAACTACCGCACCATCCAGGACCAGCTGATCCGGCTGATCACCAATTACCGGGATCCGCGCCAACTGGGAGTCGAGATCGTGCCCCTCGATTCCGTCTACACTCCGAATCCGGTGAGCGACGACTTCGAACGGCTGGCCGCCGTCTCCGAGGAACAGCGTCCCGAGTACCAGAAAGCCGATCTCGAGGTGGCCAATCAAGGAGTCAACCTGGAGCTGACCCGCGACCGGCTCAAGCCCCGGCTCGATCTCGTCCTGGCCTATCAGCAGTTCGGCCTGGGAGGGACCCAGATCGTCCGCGACTTCTCCCAGGGATTCCTCAATCCCCCCGTCGTGGCCGTCATCCCGGGAGGGCTGGGAGACTCCTTGAGCCAGCTCTTCAGCTCCGATTTCTACGGCTACACCTTGGGATTCAACCTGGAGATCCCGCTGCTCAACACCCAGGACCGGGCCAGCAACGCCCAGGCCCAGATCTCGCTCGACCGTTCCGAACTCAACCGAGAGGGCGTGCGTCAGCAGATCGCGCTCGAAATCCGCAACGCCCTGACCCAGGTCGAGATGAACCAGGCGCGCGTGGAGGCGTCGGCGGCCACCGTCCGCTTCGCCGACGAGTTCCTGGAGGGCGAAAAGGTCCGCTTCGACGTGGGCCTGGGAACCACGCGCGAGCTGATCGAGGCCCAGCGTGACCAGGTGCAGGCCCGCTCGCTGCAGATCCGCGCCCAGGTGGATCTGATCAAGAGCCACGCCCAACTGGAGAAGGCCGTGGGGCGGACCCTGGAAAAGCTGGGAATCGATGTGAAGGACGCGCTGACGATCAACGTGAGGTAGGATCCCGGCACCCGAGCCGCCCCGCTTCCGCGTGTGGGCCCCGAGGCTTCGTTCACACGACCTGCCAATCCCCGTCGACACGGAAGACGGAAGACAGAGGACGGAAGACGGAAGACGGAAGACGGAAGACATCCCCCCTATTCTTCAGTCAGATCGAGGATCTCCTCGAGGATTCCCCGAACCTGAGCGAGGGTGGTCTTCTGACTGGCTCGAGCGGGCTCGTTGAAGAGAGGGAGTCCTTTCCCGGCGCCTTTTTCGGCCAACTTCTTGCGCGCCCCGGCGATCGTGTAGCCCTCTTCGTAGAGCAGCTGGCGGATGGACTGGACGATTTCGACGTCCTTTTCCCGGTAGATGCGCTGCCCGGCGCGGTTCTTGGCGGGCGAGAGGACGCCGAACTCGCTCTCCCAGTAGCGCAGCACATGCGGCTCGATCTGGCACATCTGGCAGACTTCACCGATTTTGTAAAAGAGTTTTGTCCCGCTGCCGATGCTTTTCAAGGCCACTAGAACGTCTTACGGGAGGGTTTGAATGTCACGTATCTGCTGGGTTCCAGCTGGAGTCGGTCGCCGGTCTGGGGGTTGCGGCCCAATCTGCCTTTGCGGTGAATCACGTTGAGTGACCCGAATCCTGCGAGCTTCACGCTTTGGCCTTCCACAAGTTCCTTTTTGACGCGTTGCAGGATGAAGTCGACGATCTCCTGCGCCTCGCGAAAGGATATGCCGCCGTGCTTTTCATAAACCGTTCGCGTTAAATCTGCCTTAATCACAGGAAGCCTCTGCGGCGAAACGTGGGCCAGCTCGCCAGACTGACACCGATCATATGCAGCCCCAAGAGAAGTGTCAACCGGAAAACCGGGGAAGTTCCGAGCTTCGAAGGACGAATCTTGAAACGGTCCCTTCGGCCACTCTGCGTCCCCGTCCGTGCTCCCCGTCCTCCCCGCTATTTCAGGAAGTCCACAGGGCTCGCGGGAAGGATTCATCCCCGGCCGAGGCAGCAGAACATGGGCGGCATGGCCTTTTGCTAGAATGAACGATTCAGAAACATCAATTGAATCGCATCCGGTTCGACCATCGTCACAAATCGAAATGAAAGAAAAACTAGATCTCATCGTTATCGGCGCGGGCCCGGCGGGCCTGGCCTGCTCCATCGAAGCCAAGAAGCGCGGGATGACCCACCGGGTGATTGAGAAAGGCTGCGTCGTCCACTCGATTTACCGCTACCCGGTCAACATGATCTTCTTCACCACCGCCGAACTGCTCGAAATCGGCGGGATACCGCTGGTCTGCTCGGAGCCCAAGCCCAAACGAATCGACGCCCTCAAATACTACCGCCGCGTCGTCGAGCACTTCGATCTGCCCATTCGGGACTACGAAAGGGTGCTCGAGGTGTCCGGCAAAGACGAAGATTTCACGGTGAAGACTCGCGACCGCGAGGGTCGAGAACATTTCCAGAGATGCCGCAAGGTGATCGTGGCAACCGGCTACTACGACAATCCCAATCGGTTGGGCATCCCCGGCGAAGAGTTGGAAAAGGTGAGCCACTACTACACCGAGCCCCATCCCTATTTCCGCAAGAAGGTGGCCGTGATCGGGGGCAAGAACTCGGCGGTGGAAGCGGCCCTGGAACTCTATCGGAACGGCGTGGAGGTGACCCTCATCCACCGCCGTCCGGAAATCGGTCAGCACGTCAAGTACTGGGTCCTGCCCGACATCCGCAACCGGATCGATCGCGGGGAGATCCGGGCGCTGCTTTCCTCGCAGGTGTGCGAAATCCGGCCCCGTGAAATCGTCGTCGAGACGCCCGGGGGCCTCGAAGTCCTGGAGAACGACTACGTCCTGGCCCTGATCGGCTACAGTCCCGACGACGGATTCCTGCGCTCGATGGGGATCGAGGTGGAGCCCGAAACGCTGATTCCGCGCCACGATCCCGAGACGCTGGAAAGCAACGTCAAGGGCATCTTTCTGGCCGGCGCCATCGTTTCGGGCAAGATGACCAACCGGATCTTCATCGAAAACGGACGCTTTCACGGACGACAGATTTTCGAGCATTGGCCGGAGGTCGGCAGATTCGTAGGTCCGTAGTCGGGCCCCGGGGTCCGTGGATGCAGTCTTAGAGGAATCGGGATCGGGTCCGCCATCGGGATCGATCCCAATCAAAATGTATCGTGTCGCCATCGTGGGGCGCCCCAATGTGGGCAAGTCCACGCTCTTCAACAAACTGACGCGCTCGCGCAAGGCCATCGTGGGGGACCAGCCGGGGATCACTCGCGACCGGAATCTGGCCGAGGCCGAGTGGGACGGCAAACGCTTCAGCATTGTCGACACGGGCGGAATCCTTCCCGACGAGAGCGGCCCGGGCGCCGATCCGGACGCACCGGAGCGGATGCTCGATCTGACCTTGGAACAGGCGGAGGTCGCGCTGCAGGACTCCGATCTGATCCTCTTCCTGGTCGACGGCCGGCAAGGACTGACCCCGGCGGACCGATCGCTCAACTCTTTTCTGCGCGAGTCGAACCGGGAATTCCTGCTGGTCGTCAACAAGATCGACACGGCCCGGATCGAGGACGAGGCGGCCGAGTTCTATCAGCTCGGGGTCGACCGGCTCTTTTGCGTTTCCGCGGAGCACTCGCTGGGCCTCGACGAACTCCTCGAAGAAATCCTCAGCCGGGTCGAAGAGAGTCCGGAAGCCGAAAGCAGAGAGGAGATCCGGGTGGCGATCATCGGACGTCCCAACATGGGCAAGTCGTCGCTGCTCAACCAGCTGCTGGGAGAAGAACGGGTCATTGTCACCGAGACCCCGGGGACGACGCGCGACGCGGTCGACAGCGCCCTGACCTACCGGGACCGCCACTACCGGCTGATCGACACCGCGGGCATCCGCCGCAAGGGGAAGACGAAGGGGATGGCCGAGAAGCTGTCGGTGGTCATGGCCCGCCGCAATATGGAGCGGGCCGACGTGGTCTTGTTGGTCATCGACGCCGTGGAAGGGGCAACCAAGCTGGACGCGACGGTGGGGGGATACGCCCACGAGGCGGGTAAATCGCTGATCATCGTGGTCAACAAATGGGACCTCGTCGACCGCGACAGCTACACCGCCATCAAGCTGGAAAAGGAATACCGTTCGCGCATGCGGTTTCTCGATTTCGCTCCCATGGTCTTCGTCTCGGCGCTGACCGGCCAGCGCGTCTTCAAGCTCCTCGACTTCGTCGACCGCGCTTACGACGCGCGCCGCAAGAGGGTCTCGACGGGAGAATTGAACCGACTGCTGCAAAAGGAACTCCAACCTCTGTTGGAATCGACGGGATCCTCCCGCAAGACCCCGGTGATGTACGCATCCCAAACCAGTGTGTCTCCCCCCACCTTCGTCATCTTCACCCGGACCCGCCGCAAGCTCCACTTCTCGCTCGAGCGTTTCGTCATCAACCGCCTGCGCCAAGCCTACGGCTTCTTCGCCACTCCGATTCGGGTGAGGCAGAGGATCAGACCGAGGAAGCGCTGAGGGACTGCGGATCGACGACGTTGGCTAACGCTTGCTCTCGGCTTGGGAGCGGCTCGCGGCGAAGGGGCGGGAACAACTCGTCAATCTTCAGCAGTGCCGATAGCGAACCGAGCCAATGAACCAAGTTCATCCCTATACCCACCCTCCTTCGCTCCGAAGACGGAGCTTCGGAGGG
>JBFGHF010000228.1:0-6615 GCA_041578355.1 Acidobacteriota bacterium | reverse complement strand
TTCTCCGGGTCGATGCCGAAAAAGTCGCTTCCCAACCGCGCGATCTGTTTTTTTCGTCCCAGCGTCGTGAAGTGGGGATTGTCGGGGAAGCCCAACAGGGCGCCCGTGCCGGCCCGCCCCTCGACTTGCAGAATAGCTTCGTCCGTATCGTCGTTGGTGAGGGCGAAACCGCTGAATTCCGGCGATGCTCCCCTGTAAAAGGGGTAGAGCAAAGCGAACTGCCCGGTTCCGGCGTCGAAGAGGATTTGAGCGCCCACCAGGTCGAACTGACCGCCTTGAAACACCTGGTAGGCCGGGCCCACCAGCGAAATGGGGCTGCTGAGCGCGCTGAGGTCGACACCCGACCCGGGGGCGAAACCGCCGGGAGTGACGCCGACTATCGATGCAACCGGCCCATCCGGCGTGACGGCCACCGCCTCGTAATTGAAGAGGATGTTGCCGTTTCCGAACAGCGTCACCGAAAAAGTGTTGGGGGGAGCGCCGCCGCCCTGCGACCACTCGGGAACCCCGTTCCACTTGATCCTGAAGGTGCTGCCCACCTGCTCGGTGGTGATCGACCCGGCTTCAGACGGGTCGAGATCGGTGAAGAGGGGAGCGATTCGGGGCTCTCCGGCCAAGAAGCGTGCTTCGCTTCGCGCCGCGGACGAGATGTCATCCCGGAAGAAGGTGAGGTTGCCGTCGCTGTTTAGATGGACGCCGCTGAACAGGCGGCCGAAGAACGGGAAGCGGAAACCTTCTGGAAAAAGCACCACGCGGCTGTCGTCGTCGCCGATCGTCGTCAGGTCGGTTTCCGGAAGTCCTTCGTCGCTGGCGTCGTTGGTGATCAGCTCGATGTCGATCACGGTCTGCCCGGCCGCGACTTGGATGACGTTGAACTCGAGTGGATCGTCGCTGCTGTCGCCCGACTCGTCGTCCCCGTTGTAAAAGTCGAGCGGGAAGTCCGTGAAGCGTTGATCGAAAGGACCGACGTTGCTCCCCATGGTGAAGTCGGCCTGAAGCGGCTCGACAAAAACGGCGTAGCTGCCCGCCGCCAAACCGGGCAATTCGAATCCTCCGCTGAGCAGGGCTCCGAAATCGGAAACGCTCGAAACTCTCCCGGCAGCTTGAAGGGCGCCGTTGCCCTGCGGCGAGGTGTCGACCGGAACCGCGACCACATTGGCGCCTTGAAAGGGGAGTCCGGCCCTGCGCAAAACCCTGCCCTGGATCGTGCCGGTCTTGTCGCCGAAGTCGGGCGAAGGATACAGCCTCGAAATCCAGGCGATGTCATCGGCAATCGGGAACTCGTTCACCGAGTCCAACCCCACCAGCAGAAAGGGATACATCAGAGGGATGTTGGCGCAGGGATCGGGGTTGGCGAAGTTGCAGGCATCGAAAGAGTCCTTTCCGGCCTGAGTGTGATCCAGCCCGATGACGTGTCCCCATTCATGTCGAATCGTCGTCCTGGTGGTCCGATTGTCGCCCGATTCCGGTCCATTGAGAACCATCAGTCCGTAATCGAGGAAGCCGTCGCCGGTGCTATCGAACGACCCGGCGAAGCCGAGGATGTCCCCCGCTTCGTTTCCTCCGAAGATCATCGAGGTGATCGCTCCGTCGGCGTCGAAGATGATGGGGGCGCCCAAAGCCTGAGGATTCTCGAACTGTGCGAAATTGTCGGCATCGATGTCGACGGGCGCGGTGCCGCCGTCGGTGAAAGCCAGGCTGGAAGTTTCGATGTCGGTGAGGGCCGTCAATGCTTGCGCCACCAACACCTGTCCCTGCTGGCCCGAAATGGGATTGGCCCCCGAGCGGAAGGGTCCCGAGTCGAGCACAAATCGAATCGGCTGATTGGGGTTCCAGGTGGGCGTCTCGACAGTGGTGAAACCGCCGGCGTGCAGATGCGCCGCCAGGACGAGCAGAGAGAGCATGATGGCAGTCAGGCTGAAAACGGGTTTCGCACCCTTGCCGTGTTGGAGGTTGAGACTCATCGCCGGATTCCCTTCCCGAGGTTCTGCCCGAAACACCGCCTAGCCACGAAGGACGCAGAGGGCCGCGGACGTTTAAAACCGATCGACTTTGCCGAAGTCACTCGAACACCGTGGGCGGCACTGCCGACATGTATTCGAGGGTGAAGTTGCCGAAAAGCTCCTGGAGGACGATGGCCTCGTCGGAATCTACCTCGATGGAGCCGAGGACCTGGCCGGCCGTGGCCGGGATGAGCTGTTCCAGCAAAGGGGACATGCGCGTTCCGGGTTGCATCACGAAAGTGGTTTCTCCGGTGAGGACGCATTCCGCCGTGAAGACCTTGACGGTGACCGTGGCGGGAACGTCTCCCGGATGGTAGAAGGCGACGCCCGTGAACGTGTTGTCGGCGTTGCTTCCTCCCCTGCGGTTGGCCACCTGGCTGAAGACGGCCTTCTTCACCCGTTGCGTCTGCAGCGGCAGCGCGGCGCCGTAGCGGAGACGGTGGGGGTCGCCGAAGACGATGTCCCCGATCACACCGGGACCGTCGGCCTCGACGCGCAAGGAGCCATCGACCGCCGGGTCGACGTCGAAGGGGCCCAGATCGAAGGCTTCGCCCACGTCCATCTCGAAGCTCTGGTTGGGCCCGAGCGGCACGATCAGCGCATCCCCCAGGGCTCCGGCTCCTTCATCCAGAGCGCTGACCGTCACGTTGCGCGGAACGCTGTCGGTGTTGGTCAGCTTGAAAGAAGTGAAGATGAGGCCGCCGGCCCCGCCGTGAGCCAGCTGGGCGGAATAGGCGACCGTGTCAGAGTTGCCGAACGACGCGTTGAAGCCGAGCAGGGTGTCGGCCAGGCGGACCAGGCCGAAGCCCACCGCTCCCGGCCCGTCGACATCCACGCGAACGAACCCTTCGCTCACAAAAGCGGTTCCGAAGAGGCTCGAAACGCTCTCTTGCAAGCAGCCGTTGGGGCCCAGCAAGCGCTCGACCGGGTCCCCGACGGCATTGCCCGCGCCATCGAAGAGATGCAGGGTCAGCGTGACCGCTTCACTGTTGGGGTTGGCCAGACTGAAGATTGTCTCGGCGTCTTGCGGACCGTCCATTGCCGGGAAACTCCCGGGGCCGTCGTGGATCCGGGTGAAATAAAGCACCTGCGACTGCTCGGTGAAGGCCACCGAGCCGTCCAGCTTGGTGGTCACACCGTCGTTCAGACCATTCCCCAGCTGGAAGAAGCTGGCCAGCTGATCGGTGTTCGAGCCGATCCGCACCCAGCCGTCAAGCTCCGACTGCAGGTCCAGCCCGAAGAGTTGGCTGCCCAGCTGTGCCGTCTGTTTCTTGCTCCCCAGAATGATCTGATTGGGGTTGGCGGGGTAGTCCTGAAGCACGCCCCCCGCATCCAAGCCCTCCAGTTGCAGAATGGCATCCGCGTCGGACTGGTTGGTGACGGCGAATCCAGTGAAATCGCTGGCGTTCCCATCGTTGACCGGGAAGAGAAGATGAAATTGGCTGGTGGCAGCCTCGAACATCAACTGGGCACCGCTCAGATCGAAGGAGGTGCCGAGAAAAACCTCGTAGACGGGTGTGATGCCGATCGAAAACGGCTGCGCGGTCGCCGAGAGATCGATCGAGGAGCCTGCCGCACTGCCTCCGGGATTGAGTCCCACAATGATCTGCAGATCGTCGTCACCGCCGCTGCAACCCAGTCCGCCGGCATCCGGGGTCACGTCGATCTGGCCGTACTGAAAAAGGATGTCGCCGTTGGAAAAGAGAGTTGCGGAAAAGGAGTTGCCCGCTCGGGTGGGGCACTGCGAGATGTCGGAGAACTCGGGTACTCCGTCCCAGGTGAAGGTGATGGAATCCCCGTCGAACGCGGCGCTGATCGATCCCCCCTGCTGGGGATTCAAATCCGTGAAAAGAGGCGCGATCCGGGGCAGGCTCGACAGGAAACGCTGCTCGTCGCGCGGAAAGCTGGTGCTGTCTCCCCCGATGAACGTCATGTTGCCGTCGGTGTTGACGGAGAGCTCTGTGTAGACTTTCCCGAAAAATGGGAACGAGAAGCCTTCGGGGAAGACATACAGCTCTTCATCGTCGTCACCCAGAGTTTCCAACTTGTTGACGCTTTCGTTGGAGACCAGATCGATATTCTCGATCGTGACACCCGCTTGCACCTGAAGCGCAACCTTCTCGGTGGGGTTGTCGGCGTCGGGGCCCTCGGTGATTCCCGATTCGTTTTCGCCGTTGTAATAATCTTTGTCAAAATCCGAAAAACGAAAGTCGAAAGGGCCCACACCGCTGCCGTCCACGAACTGTCCGTTGAGGCCTTCGATGTAAACCGCGTAATTCCCGTCGGGCAGTCCGGGGATCTCGTAGGAGCCGTCGAGTGTAACCCCGAAGTCGGAGACCACCGAAACCAGACCCTGAAAGGGCAGGTCGACGATTCGGTCGGGATCGACCCGTACCGGAACCGCCACGACGTTGGCTCCCAGAAAGGGTCCGCCGGTGCGCCGCCGGATCTTGCCCTTGATGGTTCCGCTGTTCTCCGAAAAACCCGGGGCGGGGTAAAGGTAGGAGAACCACACCTGATCGTCGAGGAACAGCCTGTTGGCCCCGGGGCTGATGAACGGGTACATGACGGGAATCACTCCCGAGCCGGCTTGGGTATGGTCGAGTCCGAGAAGATGACCGATCTCGTGTGTGATCGTTTTGCGGAAGCCGCTGTTTGGCGAAGTGTTGGCTTTGCTGCCGTTCATCACGACATGAGCGCCATCCAGGAAATCGTCGTTCGAATTGGGTGCGAAATAGGCGTTGGCGAAGCCGATCACGCTGTTGCTCGGGCCGCCGAAGAGCATCTCGTGGATCTTGCCGTCGGCGTCGAAGACGACCGGGTAGGCCTGCTGGTTGACCTGGTTGATGAAGTTGGTGAAATTGGTCTTGTCGATGTTGACGTTGCCCGGCACCGCCCCCGCGTGCTCGACGACCAGCATGGCGGTGGTCACTCCGTTCCAGATGTTTATCGAGTCCTGGACCATTTGCACCCCGACTTCGTTGCCGATTGTAAAAGCCGGAGTGGTGGCCAGCGGACCATTGTCGATCATCAGTGACACGGGCTGGTTGACGTCCCAACGGGCGAACTGGCCGTCACCCAGCGGAAAGAGCGGTCCGCCGGCAAAGCCGATCGACGCGAGCAGCGACCAGACAAGAGAAAGAACGGCGAAATGGCGAAGGCGGGAGGGAGACGGCCGCTTCAATCCCTCCATTATTGAATCTCCTTCTGCCGTTCGACGCGTTTCCTCTCGATCTTCTCCACGGCCCCGGCCAGCAGTCTCAGAGGAACCGGGCCGGGTTGCTTGAGTCGCTCAGTCTCTTGGTCGCTCAACCCCGAGTCGAGCGCCTGGGCGCGGGAGAGGTTGAGGCCGAGATTGCGGTTGGCCAAGGAATTCAGAACCTCCAACTCGCCCTTTTCATTCTCGGCCAATCGAAAAATTCCCTGAGCCAGACCCACCGGGCTGGTCAATCCGACCTCGCTGTCGGCGTGCAGAAAAAGAACCAGGTCTTGCCCCTTCTGGTATTTCGGCATGCCCACGATCCCGGGCAGGCCGGGCCGTCCGACCCGCCGCTCAGCCGGTTTCACTTGGCGAAAAACCACCGTCTGCCCGGCTTTGGTGCCCTTGATGCCCTCGACGACCTGGAAGGTGTACTCGGCGACGGGAAAGCCGAGCACGTTTTCGGTCGTTGTGACACCCAAGCAACGCCCTCGGAATACGCGGTCGGCCCCTTCGACCATTTCCAACAGATTGACGGTTTTGACCGACGTGGCCCACAGAGGGGACGAAAGGCACGAGGCCAACATCGCGAAGAGAGCGATTTGCTTCAAATTCATTACAGTTCACACCTCGGCTAAATTATACGCAACCGCGCAACGACGTTGCATCTTGACCGGCGAGGCCGGATTTCTCTATCCTAGCCCGTCGTTCGCACTACGGAAACGGAACTCGATCACAGCCGGCGGGATTTCGGCAGCGATCTGGAGATCCGGCTGTGACCCGCCTCTCCGTTCCCTCGTTTCAGATGTATTTTCGGAGTCGGCGTCGCAGTCGGGTGGGTCGAGACGGGGATGGATTGGGCACGATTCGGTGTTTGAGAGTATGGGGCTGATCAAGAGGCTGGGACTTTGGCTTCTCTTCCTGCCCGTCCAGGCGAGCCTGATTTTGTTGTTCTTCATTCTCGAAGTGACGCATAAGATCTTTGCTCGACGCCCAAGCCGCAAAGACACGCCGGTCGAAGGTCTCTGCTCGATCATCGTGCTCAACTGGAACGGACTCGAGCTGTTGCAGGAGAGTCTTCCGGCACTGCGGCGCGCCCTTGTCGCCGACGGCGGAAATCACGAGGTGATCGTGGTCGACAACGGCAGCACGGACGGCAGTGTCGAGTGGTTGCAGAGGCAGCATCCCTGGGTGAGGACCGTCAAGCTCGACCGCAACCTCGGTTTCGGCGAGGGCAACAATCGGGGCGTGAAAGCGGCGCGCCATCCCATCGTGGTGCTGCTCAACAATGACATGATCGTCTCCGAGGACTTTCTGGCGCCTCTCCTGAACGGCTTTCGCGATCCCGACGTTTTTGCGGTCACCAGCCAGATCCACATGCCTGCTGGAAAGCGCCGGGAAGAGACCGGTAAC
>JBFGHF010000227.1:0-6637 GCA_041578355.1 Acidobacteriota bacterium | reverse complement strand
GGAGGCCGCAGAGTCTCGCAGAGGCCTTCTCTGCGAAACCTCGGCGTCCTCTGCGACTCTGCGGTTCCTGCGGATTCACGGCCTGGCCCACAATGGCCGGAGTCCAACCATCTAGCGCAGTCGGGGTGAGGACGTAACGGCGCGACTCGGTCGGGAGGAGATCGACCGCAGAGGAGGATTGTAGCCGGTACGATCTTCTCCGTCGAGCTCCCAGGGTTGCTCCTCCGGCCAGGAACCGGCATTGAGATCCACACGGCCGCTCCAGTCTCGCCCGGACGTTGTTAGTGATAAAGAGTACTGCTTCGATGCCTCCACCCACCGCTAGCTGGGCGTAGACGGCAGCCAGATTCTGCAGCCGCTGCCCATCCGAGACAAAGGATCGGTGGACCGGACATGGACGCCTCCCTCCAATCGCCGAGCCTGGGTGAGAATCCGTGTCTATTAGAACGGAAAACACCGGCCCAACAACCCGAGCTCGGAACCCGCTCAGACGGAGTTCTGCAGCGGAAGAGAGCGAAGGCGCTTGCCCGTCGCCGAAAAAAGAGCATTTCCGATGGCCGGCGCAATCGCAATGATGGGGGCTTCGCCGGCGCCGGCCGAGGGAAGGTCCTGGCGGTCGATCAGATGGACTTCCAACTTGGGAGTGTCGCTGAAACGGGGGACCCGGTAGCGCGAGAAGCGGTCCGATACGATCTTTCCGTCTTTGAATTCAATGGCCTCGAACAGCGCCCCGCCAATGCCCTGAACGATCGCCCCTTCAACCTGATTTTCAAGATGCTTGGGATTGACGACGGCGCCGCACTCGAAGGCCGCCACTACCCGGCGAATCCGAATGTCTTCGGGTGAATCTGCAGAGACCTCGGCGCAAGTCGCCACGTATCCGCCCTTTTCGAAACCGCAGGCGAGGCCAAATCCAATTCCCTGCCCGGTTTTCTTCGTGCCCCAATCGAATTCCTTCGCGGCCCTCTCGAGGACGGCTCGAAGCCGGGGCTCTTTGAGGTTCTGAAGCCGGAACTCCAAAGGATCTTTTCCAATTCGGTTCGCCAGCTCGTCCATGTGCGTCTCGCGGGCGAAGGTGTTGGCGGTGGCGGCCAGCGCCCGGTAAGACCCCTGGCGGAGCGGTGAGTCGGCGGCGTGGAACTGGATTGTCTGGTTTTCGACCTCATAAAGCGTCCGGATCGACGACGAGCCCGAATTGTAGTTGTGAAACTCCCAGGCCAAAAGCCTGCCGTCCTTGCTGACTCCACTCTTGACCTCGATGACCCCGGCCGGGCGGAAATAGGCCCAGCGGAACTCCTCTTCCCGGGTCCAGACCAGCTTGACCGGCTTGCCGGCGGCCTTGGCCAATCGGGCGGCTTCAATTGCGGCCTCACCCGTATGTTTCCCTCCGTAGCCAGATCCTGTATCCGGCATGATCACCCGCACCTTCTCTTCGGGTATGCGGAAGGCTTCGGCCAGTTCGCCGCGGACGCCGAAGGGACGCTGGGTCCCTGTCCAGACCGTCAGTTTCCCCTCTTCCCAGCGGGCCACGGCGGCGCGCGGCTCCAGGGGAGCATGGGCGATGTAAGCCACGGTATAGGACGACTCGAGCGTCTCTTCGGCCGCAGCCAGGGCGTTTTCCACCGATCCCACTACGTGGGGAGGTCGGACCCGCCAACCTCCCGACTCGGATGGATGAGACTTCAAGTACTCGAATATGCTTCTGCTGTTCGGCTGATTCGGCTGCAACTTCCACTCGGCCCGGATGGCCCGAATGGCCCGCTCGGCCGTCCGACTGTCGAGAGCGACGACGCCTACGAAGCCATCGTCTCGCACCAGCTTTACTCCCTGCATCTCCTCCAAAGCGCTCGAGTCGAGAGAGGAGAGAGTCGCCCCCACGGCGGGCGGACGAAGGACTTTTCCGTGGAGCATCCCCGGAAGCTCGAGATCGGAGGTGTAGCGATGTTTTCCGGTGACGAAGGACTCTCCAGCGACCTTGGCCGCCGACCGCCCCGAAACGGTCCAATCGCGGGGATTCTTGATCGGCTCTTCCTCGCTCACCTCGCGGCTCAGCCTGCTGCCTTTGGTAAGCTCCCCGAAAGAAGCGGAATCTTCGCTATCGCGCCGCCGGACTTGGCCGTCCACCACCGAGAGGGCGTCCAGAGGAGCTTCGAACTTCTCGGCCGCTCTCGCCAGCAGCATGCGCCGCGCGGCCGCGGCCATGCGTCGTAACTGAGGAGCCATTACGGGCGTCGTCCGGCTGCCGAAAGTTCCCCTGTCGTAGGGAGTCAGGTCGGTGTCGCCCATGACCAGCTTCACGGAATCCAAGGGGACAGTGAGTTCGTCGCAAACCGCCTGAGCCAGTGAGGTTCGGATGTTCTGCCCTACTTCCGCCTTGCCGGTGAACACGTGGACGAGTCCTTCTTCGTCGATGTGCAGCCAGGCCTGGATTTGCCGCGGCTGGGACTGCCCGCGGCCTCTGCGTCCCGACTCTTGCATGGCCGAAAGAGCTGGAGCCGAGAGCACCACCATCAAACCGGTGGTGGAGAAACGGAGGAAGTCGCGACGATCCAAGGCGAAGCGGTAGCCAGGCCGCTCGAACAGCTCGTAGCGCTCGATTTCGGGAGTTTCGCGATCTGCAAGCCGTTTTCTCATTCGACTGCGCCTCCCATGTTGGCGCCCGCCTTTTGAATCGCCGCCTTGATCCGTGGATAGGTTCCGCAGCGACAGATATTCCCCTCCATGGCGTCGAGAATGTCCTCATCGCCAGGGTTGGGATTCGACTCGAGCAGGGCGAGAGCGGAAAGGATCATCCCGGGGGTGCAATAGCCGCATTGAAGGGCATCGGCCTCCAAGAAAGCCTGCTGCACCGGATGCAGCGCGTCTTCTTTGGCCAAGCCCTCTATGGTGACGATCTTGCGGTCTTCCACCTGGCTGAGGGGGGTGATGCAGGAGCGCCGAGGGCGACCTTCCACGAGCACGGTGCAGGCGCCGCACTGTCCTTCGCCGCAACCGTACTTGGCGCCTGTCAGACCCAGCTTCTCGCGCAGCACCCAGAGGAGGTTCTCCCCCGGCTCGGCCTGCACCTCGACTCGAGCACCGTTGACGACCAATAGAGTCATGGCGAACTCCCGGAAAACGACGGCTTGCGAATGTCGAAGAGGCCTTTCGAGCGACATTCGACATCCATCACTCGTCACTCGACGATCAAATAACGGGTCGCTTCTTATGATAATCCGTTGCTGCCTGGAACGTATGAGCCAACAAGAGAATGTCCTCTTCCCCGAAGAGCCGACCGGTGAAGCGAAGGCTGGTCGGCTGGCCCTCGGTATCGAAGCCGTGGGGAAGGCTGATCTCGGGTTGGCCGGTCAAATTGGTCAGACCCAGACTGCTTCCCACGAAGAGATCCATGTCCTCGAAGACCTTGTGGAAATCCTCGATGAGGAGTGTTCGGGCGCGATTGGCTTGGATGTATTCCACCGCCGGCACGAAACGATTGTTCCGAAAGGTCTGCGGCCAACTGCTTCGCTCGGGCGGCTCCAGCATGCTCTCGTAGCCCTTCCGGCGCCAAAGATCGTCGAACGCTGCCGCAGATTCCACCGAGAGGATGAAGTTGAGAGCCTGGGCGGGGAGTTCGGGCAGCTCGAGGGGTTTCGGATCGATCCCCATGGTTTTGAGCAGTTCGATGGCCCTCCGGTCGGCCTCCTGCTGGTCGCGCGCGCGTTGGGAACGTTCCGGGTTCTCCTGGTCCTGCTCGATTTCCTCCTCGAGGAGCGACCTCAGATAGCCGACGCGGAGCATTTTGGGATCGCGATCGGCTTTCCAGTTGAAGGCCGCCTCGATCAGGCTGGCATCCTTGCCGTCCGGGCCCTGGATGGCGCTCAGGACGAGAGCGCAGTCCTCGGCGCTGCGGCACATCGGCCCCACCTTGTCCATCGTCCAGCTCAATGCCATGGCTCCGTAACGGCTCACCCGTCCGAAAGTGGGCCTCAGCCCGGTGACGCCGCAACGCGTCGAAGGGGAAATGATCGAGCCCCGGGTTTCGGTTCCAATGGCGAAACCGACCAAGCCCGCGGCCGTCGCCGATCCGGAGCCGGCGGAGGAACCGCTGGAACCGCGGCGCGGATGATCGGGCGCCCAGGGGCTCTTGGTCTGGCCTCCGAACCAACGGTCGCCTTGCGCCAACGCACCGAGGGTCAGCTTGGCCAGCAGCACGGCTCCCGCCTCGCTCAGCCGCTCGTAAACCGTGGAGTCGACATCGAGCACCTGGTTCTTGTAGGGCGACGCCCCGAAGGTCGTCTTGTAGCCCTCGACCGAAAAGAGGTCCTTGATTCCGTAGGGGACTCCGTGCAACGGCCCCCGATAGCGTCCCGCCGCGATCTCTTCGTCGGCCCGGGCCGCCTGCCGCAGCGCCAGCTCCTCGGTGAGGGTCACGACGCAGTGAAGCAGCGGATCGTATTTTTTGAGTCGAGCCAAATAGAGCTTGGTCAGTTCGGTCGACGTCACCTGCCGGGTCTTGATCAGATGGGCCAGGCTGGTCACGGGGAGAAACGCCAGGTCCTCTTCACCCTGAGGCTTGCTCAGTTCCGTCCGGCTGGGTTCGAGGGGGCGTTGATCGGCGGGAGGCTTCATCCCGGCGGGCAGCGGGTTGAAGACGAAACTGGGCGGCACCGAGTTGTCGATTTTCATCTCCCGGATCCGCTCGTAGGCTCGGATCGGGCTGCGCCGGCCGTTGAGATTCTCGGCCACCTTTTTCAGGTCTTCCGGAGAAAGTTCGAGCCCGGCGATCTTGGCCGCGGCTTCCACCATCTCGGGAGTGATCTCCTCGGCGTCCTGCGCCACGGCTGCCATGGCCCCGGGCATGAGGGCCAGACCGGCTCCCCCACCGGCGGCCGCAAAGTAAGCGGCGAAACGCCGGCGGTTGAATTCACTGCCCTGTCGCGTCGATTCCGATGTCTTTGGCATGACGCCAATCCTGCTCTGCCCGGCGAAAAAAGTAAAGGGGTCTGTGGGTCTGTGGGTCTGTGGGTCCGTGGGTCCGTGGGTCCGTGGGTCCGTGGGTCTGTGGGTCTGTGGGTCCGTGGGTCTGCCTGCCCGCCGTAGCTCCGTCTTCGGAGCGAAGGAGGGTGGGTCCGTGGCTTTGTGGGTTTGTGGGCCACAGACCGACCCTCTTAATCCACCCGCTTGCGGAATCGCAGCGCGCTGGCCAGCACCGTGACGGCGCCGATCACCGCCAGCGCCGCCATCTGGGGCCAGAGCACCTCCAGCCCATTGCCCTTGAGAAAAACGCCGCGGACGATCTCCAGAAAATAGCGCATGGGATTCAGGTAGGTCAGCCACTGCACCGTTTCGGGCATGTTGCGGATCGGGAAAGCGAACCCGCTGAGCAGAAAGGCCGGCAGGAAAAAGAAAAACGATCCCATCATTGCTTGTTGTTGAGTTCCGGAAATGGTCGAAATGAAAAGACCCGTTCCCAACGTGGTCAAGACGAACAGCAGCGACGCGGAGAGCAGAATCAAGGGACTGCCCCGGAAAGGGACCTGGAAAACGAGCAGAGCCGCCGTGGTGACGAAGACCATCTCAGCCAATCCGACCAGGGCGAAGGGAAGCGTCTTGCCCAGCATCAACTCGAGCGGACGAATGGGAGTCACCATGAGTTGCTCCATGGTGCCGATCTCTTTTTCGCGCACCACCGCCATGGCTGTCAGCATCACCGTGACGAGGCCGATGATGTTGACCACGACCCCCGGCACGAAATAGTCCTGGCTGCGAAGCTGTTCGTTGAACCAGACCCGGCTGCGAATCGTGACGCCGGGCGGCTCCCCAAACGGAGCCTCCTTCCCGAGCCGAAGCTTCTCGCTGAAGCGGCTGAACAAACCGTTCAGGTAACCCGAGGCGATCGACGCGGTGTTGGAGTTGCTTCCGTCGATCAAGACCTGGATCTGGGGCCTCCGCCCGCGGCTCAGATCGCGGCCGAATCCGGGCAAAACCCTCACCGCAGCCAAGACGTGGCCGCGATTCATCAATTCCTCCAACTCGCGGTCGTTCTTCGGTCGGTGAGTGATGTCGAAGTAGCTGCTTCCCCGAATCTCCGACGCCAGCAGACGGCTCTCCGGCGTTCGGTCGCCGTCCATCCATGCGACCCGGGTCAGTTCCACGTCCAGATTGACCGCGTATCCGAAGATGATCAGCTGGATCAGAGGCGGCAGGAACAGCAACACCCGCATCCGAGGGTCGCGGAAAGCGACGATGATTTCCTTACGGATGATTTCCCGGATTCGGGCTATTCCCGCAGTTCCTGTTGCAATTGGCGGTTTCATCTCGAACGTCGAATTCCCTGTTTCGAATGGATTGGAAGACCGAATCTCGGCGCACCTCGGCGACTTCGCGCGCTCCCTGGTGGAATCTCTCCCGCCTCGAACCTCGAACCTGGCGGCGGGAACGTCATATGGTCCTCCTTTTCAGCCGCAGGGTGGCGGCCACGAAGACGAGACTTCCGTAGATCGTGAGCAGGCCCAACTCGACCGCCAAGACCTCCAGCCCCACTCCTTTCAGAAAGATTCCGCGCAAGGCCGTAATGAAGTAGCGGGCAGGCACGATATGGGTCGGGATCTGTATGGCAACGGGCATGTTCTCGATGGCGAAGACGAACCCCGAG